>NZ_CDSC02000405.1 GCF_001298715.1 Bathymodiolus azoricus thioautotrophic gill symbiont | reverse complement strand
ATTATGATTAGAGCGCTTTTGATGTCCATCAGTAAAGCGCCCGAATTGATACAAGCCACCAAGACACGATGAGTCTGTGGCATTTTCACAAACCATATCAGCATCCAAATTTCTATCTAGCCAAACTCGCTTTGTTGTTGGAGAGGTAACCGTGTTATAAATCTTGCCATTAAAAACCTTAGCAACCACTTGAATAGTCAAACTAGCAACAACATTGTTCCCATCTAATGAAGTTGCACTCAACACTACTGTGCCCTCACTAACGCCTTTAAGTGTTGTGACGCCCTCTTTTGAAATGTGAATGGTTGCATTTTTAGAGTTTAGCGACCATGAAACCTTTTGAATAGTAGCATTGTTAGGGGTAAGTGCAGCACTAACCTGAGCAACTTTACCTACTTCAAGAACATTTGTATCGCCTAATCGCTGAATGTCATGATTTATCTGAATACTGGTAATAGGCACGGCAACAGACTTTACACTGATAGAAATTACCGCTGAACTTGTGCCAAAATCATTAGAGGCAGTAACAGTATAAAGGGCTTTTGGCTGTACTTTGGTCGGCACACCTGAAATTACGCCAGTTGTATAGTTCATTTTTAATCCAACAGGAAGCCCATCAACTGACCACCTAGTGACATGGGCACCAAAATTAACGAATGTAATTGGGGTAATCTCTTCACCAAAGGTGGCGCTTAACACATCAATATTAGATTTAATAATAGGAGGGCCAACAGTATCTTTTATGCAACGCACTTGGTAACCTCTGGCACGCCCTTCATTTAAAAAATATTGTGCGCCATCTGCTCCAAATACAAGTGCAGTAGATCTGTAGTTCTTACTGTCAATAGATCTTGTCCAATAAGAACCCTTTTTATTTGCTTCCTCTAATATTCCATCAACATCACGATAACCACTTAACGGCAACATTCCATTAAATACTGAGGTGCTGCCCCCGCCTTCATTACTTAATTCCTTAGAGGTTGGTACGCTATAACCTTTCGGACAAATATCATTAACACCTTTATCGATCCAAGCAACTTTTCTGTTGTCGCCTTGATGGTCAACAAGTGCTGTTGTCCAGTCAGTTACGACAGCGGGCATATTGGTTATAAATTTTGCATTATTAGGGGTGATACTGCTTGCTAATTTTGAACTCGTTTTTGAACCTGCAATTTGGTGCCCATCTCTACCTCTGCCCCATTGATAAAAATCACCATAACAATTTGAATCTGTCCTAGTTTTACAAGCCTCAGATGCACCTAAGTTTCTATCTAGCCAAGACCTGCCTGTTTTTTTAGACAATATCTCTTTATAAGATTTATTATCAAAAACAATGGTAGAAACAACAAGTATTTCAAACTCATCTACCGCAGTGCCATTAAGTGCGATAGCTCTGACAGTGGATACGCCATCTTTGATGGCAGTAATTTTGCCTGTTGCTTGGTCAACACTTAGTTTGTCATCAACCTCCCACGACAAAGTTTTGTCGGTTGCATCGTTAGGACTAATCGCTACATGAAGTTGCATGCTTTCACCAATTGCTAAGACACTTTTAGCGCCTGATATTTTAATGCTATCAACCAATACTGGTAAAACTGTAATATAGACAGCAACATTCGTTGACCCTTGGCTGTTGCTAGCAGAAACCATATATATATTTCTGCTTTGAACCTTAGTAGGCGTACCTGAAATAATTCCTTTTTGATTGTCAAACACCAACCCTTTAGGAAGTGGAAATGAAGGAAGGATTGACCATTGATCAACACCGCCTGAGGCATAATTAATAAATTCAATTGGCTTCATTGGCCTACCAACAATAATGTTGTTTTCGACTGTGCTGGGTGCTATTTCTGGTGCAGTGTCATCTTGAAGGCAACGCACACTGACATCTATTGTTTTAAGCATATCACCACGCCATAAATCCAACTCTGTTCTGCTTAGTAAAAATTCATGCTCCTTCTCGTTAGAAAACTGTATGGCAGTAATTCCAACAATATTAATGTCAGCATTGTCTCTAAGCTGTTGCAGTGTTTGAGAGGTATTCATTGATTTTTTAGAAAGAAAAACAACCAAACCTATGGCGGGTTTAACAAGTTTTCCTGTTGTTAAGTCTTGGATCTTGATACTGTCAATGATATATTCCGAACCTAAATCAATCAACACCCATCCATTGCCTGAAGGGCTCTCAGCACTGAAACCAAGATCGGTGCCATCAACAATATCAGCTGGATCGTTTTCACTATCAGTCAAAGTAGTGCCAGTGGAACTTTTTAGCGTCTTGTATGATGCAACATCTACGCCATTATTAATTACTCCTACCTTATCTATCAATAATACACTCGGATCAGTACTGAAATCAAACTTGGTGCCATTAACAATATCAACTGGATTTTTTTCACTATCACTCCAAGTGTTAGTGAAACTTTTTACCGTCTTGTGTAATGCAACATTTACACCATCACTAATTACTTCTACTTCACCTATTGATAATGCACCTGGAAGTGATTGTTTAATTAACACAAAACGCATAGCATCTATTGGTACAGGTGCTATTTTACGGGCAATAAAGTGTTTGTCATTTTTGGTGCTACTAGAGCTACTAGAACTAACGAAATAAGCATCCTCTCCTACTTTCTTCATTTTATCGTCTTGGTAAAAACCTAGCAATTTAGCATTAAAGTCACTTTCATGAAGTATTTCGGCTTGTTTTCTGCCTCGATACGCATTATCTTTGTTTTGAAGGGCTTGACTCATGCCAAGATGACCTTCTAATTTTTTCCAATCTGCATCTGATGGGATGTGCCAGCCAGAGGCACATATTCCTTGTGCTCCTGATTTAGATTCGGCGTTCATAGCCCCTTTCCAATTATAAAACTTGAGATCCTCATTTTCGGCATGAACATTTTTTATGTGGGCAACACTTGGGTAATGAAGCATGTTCTCAACAGTCCATAGCTGATCACCAAACATTTTGGTTTTATACTTAGCAAAACCAACTGACATTTCTTTGTGGTAATTATGGGGATTGACAGTATCTTTGTTTTTACCAGATCC
>NZ_CDSC02000403.1 GCF_001298715.1 Bathymodiolus azoricus thioautotrophic gill symbiont | reverse complement strand
GGTGGAATGGCGACCTAAATATCATTACCCAGCAGACTGAGGAATCCAAGCGTGCGGGGGAGGTATTAGAAAATTTGAAACTGGGTTGTGTGAGCTCCAAAGGCTCGTCTGACACTGATATTGATGTTATTGATATAGATAACATTCCAGATACCTTAACCAATGCACAAGTAGATTTAAATGACGCTGTTGGAGCGGGCTCATTTAAAACGGCCTATAATTTTAAAAATCGGCCTGATTTATTGGTGTTGTTGGTAGAATCATACAGTCAATCCAATGATATTGAAAATGAAGTAATGTGCTTAGAGCAACTAGAAGTGCTTGGTATGAAAACACCTGAGCGTTATAAGCAAATCACATTTGTAGACCAATCCACACCCAACTTTAATACTGAGCAACGCGGTTTGGTTGTGCAAAAGATTAAAGGTGCACAGGATATAAGATTAGAACAAAAACCACTTATTCATCCTCAGTCAAAAGTGCTTGATAATAGCAACAACAAAACCTTAAAAGATATCAAAAATTTGCAAAAAATATTTGCAAAAAATCCCCATCTTTATGTGCAGGATTTCCAAGGGCTTGTTGCTGAAGACGGTCAACTGTATGTTATAGATCCACAGAATGTTAATATGCATGCAGACAGCAAGCATAATTCGACTCTATTAAGTGCTTTGCAGGGGTTTGAGCAAGATATTTTAAAACGCCACAAGCGTTTTACCGGCAAAGCACTCAATCATATCACCTATATTGACGATAGACTTTGGAAATCTTACAGCGATACACGAAAACAACAAATGCTGAATGATCTACAGAAAAAAGACAATAAGGCCTTTGTTGTCTATAATTTTGTAACAGGTGAAAAAGAAGTCCTTCATAAGCCAAGCGACATTCAAAATGTGAACTTCAACACCATTGAAGTCATTACCCAAGATAACCAAAACCAAAATGTTGATTTAAGAAAAGAGTGTGTTGATTTTACAAATCAACAAAGTTGGGCGAAAAGTAGAGATTTTGTTTTCCGTGTAAACACCTCTGAGGATTATGAAGCCTTAAATCTTAAGAGTAACGACAAGAACAAACACAACATTATCGTATCAATCGGCAACGATAAAATTACCAGAGATGCAGCCACATCATTATTTAACAAACACCCCGATACCAGCGTTCTTGTTACCATTAATGAACAAGGGGATTTGGTTTTCCCAGGGGGGGAGGCATTTACCCCTGATGCCAGTGTGCGGCTCAATATTGTGGGGCATTCAGAAAAATTGGAAGAAGTCGGCGCTCAACAGTTAGCGATATATACCGACAGCCTAATGCGATACTACAATATAAATTCAACGGACAACTCCTCTTATTTAAATCGTGCTGCTCTGATGGGCTGTAAAAACCAAGCACTTAGTGAAAGTTACGCCAATCAACTCTATACCCGAAAATATTTAAGAGGCACTAGTGTTACCGGTAGATTAGGCGATATGCATATAAATAAAGATGGTTCTAAAGTCATGAGTGATAAGGATCAAAAAATCATTCATCGCTGGAATTATAAATTTGAAAAATCTACTTGGACAACGGAAAGCTCTAAGAATGTTGGTGATGTTTTAGATTCTCTAAAATTGGGACTGGATAATAAAACAACGCCCGATTCATTGATGCATACAGATATAGGTAAATCTATCGGCCATGGCTCCACGAAAACCGCTTACACTTTAAAAGACCACCCCGATTTGTTGTTTTTACAACTAGATGAAAGCCTAGAGAATGCGCATTCAGTTAGACAATTAAAAAACGAAATTGAGTGGATTAACAAATTTAGAGAATTGGGCATTAAAACGCCAAAATATTTTAAGGTTGTTTCCATGATTGATGGAGACGATCAAGAGCATCAAGGTATTTTGGTTGAACGCATTCATAACTCAACGATGGTAAGGCCAGGGCGGCTATCTGTTCCAGAGGAGCGTGTAACACACAAAACGCTAAGCGATATTCAAAATTTATTGCAGAAATTTGATCAACATCCAAATTTAGGCATTGATGATTTACAAATGTTATTAGGCAGAGATGGGCAACTTTATGTCATTGACCCATTAAATATTAACTCGCCATCATCTGAATCTTTGTCTTATTTTTCACAGGAAGAAAGAGAAGAGAATATAGAAAATTTGCGAGAGTGGAGAGACACATCATTAAGCGTCCTAGAAGAATTCAACCAAAACAAAGGCATGAACGCCATTTTTGTTAGCAAGGAAATGTTAGGGGATGATCCAAAATTTGAACAAAGCCTATTAGAAAAAGCAAGAAAACAGCAAGACCTGGTTATTATGAGTTACGACTTAGCAAAAGACACAACTCAAGTGCTTTACGAGCCAAAAACCTCTTATAAAATTGACAGAATCGAAGTAATGGTTGATGAAAATAATCGCTTTATTGACGAATATCAGATGGATGATTTTGTAAGACAGGATTCAAAAATGTCTAGTGATATGGTTTTTCGTCACGCACTCAAAAAAGACTTCAGCAATTACCGAAGCAACATTATCGTTCAAAATGGCAACAGCGATATTGCAATCAAGGCCGCCCAAGATCTTGCCAGCAAACATCCTAATAGCAGCATTATTGTTCGTTTTGATGCTGATGGCAATTTAATCACGCTAACAGATGGAATTTATACACCTAAAGGCAATGTGCGTCTTAGTTTTGTCGATCATGGCGCTGATCTCAGCAAAGAAGGTGCACAATCGTTAGCAGATAAAGTCAAAATACTGCAACAAACTTACGGCAACGACAGCACCGACATTGGGCGTATCGCCTTGGTTGGTTGTAATACCGATGGCATTGATCAGAACCTCACCCAAGACTTTGCCAAAGCCATTTATAACGACACACCTGAGCTAAAAACTGCTGAAATAACCGGCAGAAAAGGCGAGATGCAAATCAATGCTGATGGCACTAAAACCATGGAAACAGGCAGTGAGAAAATGATTTATCAGTGGAATGGTGATTTAAATATTATTACCAAACAAACCGAAGAGTCTAAGCGCGTGGGAGAAGTATTAAAAGGCTTGAAGCTCGGTGATGCGAATTCTGAAGGTTCGTCTGATGCCATAGACATAGACAGTATTCCAGACACATTATATGCCACACAAGTAGATACAAGATTTGCTATTGGTGAAGGCACACATAAAGTTGCCTACAATTTTAAAAATCAACCTGATTTATTAGTATTGTTATCAAAAACATGCTATGGGGCTCGTATTATTAAGGACGAAATAAAATACTTAGAGCAACTAGATTCACTTGGTATAAAAACACCTGGACGCTATAAACAAATTACATTTGTAGATAGATTTCACTCCAAGAAACACGGTTTAGTTGTGCAAAAAATTAAAGGCGCAGAAGATATAAGATTAACGCACAGAACCAAGACTCTACCACCAAAGGTTCTTAGTAATAGCAACAACCAAACCTTAGAAGACATTAAGCATTTGCAAAAAATATTCATGAAAAACCCTTACCTTTTTGTGTCAGATTTTCAAGGTCTTGTTGCTGGAGACGGTCAATTATATATTATGGATCCACAGGGTGTTGATCTTCATTCAAGCAGTAGGCGTAACATGAATCAGTTAAACGCCTTACAGGGATTCAAACAAAATATTTTAAAACACCACAAGCGCTTTACCGATAAAACTTTCAATCATATTATCTATGTTGACAAACAACTTTGGGGATCACCCGATGATGCACTAAAACACAAAATACTAAGTGATGCAGAAAAAAAGAACAATAAAGTCATTGTTGTCTATGATTTTGCAACGGGCGAAAAAGAAGTTGTTCATCAACCAGAAAATAATCAAAATTTGGATTTCAACACTATTGAAGTAATCTCCCCTGACAGCAAAAACCAAGATATTGGTTTAAAAGGAAATTGTCGTGTTTTTGCTATGCAACAAGGTTGGAAAGAAAGTAAAGATTTTGCTTTTCGTGTCAACACCGCTGAGGGTTATGAAGCCCTAAACCTAAAAAGCAATGACAAAAACAAGCACAATATTATTTTATCCATTGGCGAAGATAAAGTCACCAGAGATGCCGCCAAAGCGTTATTTGACAAACACCCTAACACCAGCGTCCTTGTTACACTTGATGAGCAAGGTAAGCTGGTTTTCCCAAGGGGCAAAGCATTTACGCCTGATTCCAGTGTACGACTCAACATTGTTGGACATTCAGAAAAATTGGAAGAAGT
>NZ_CDSC02000402.1 GCF_001298715.1 Bathymodiolus azoricus thioautotrophic gill symbiont | reverse complement strand
CTGAGTTGTTTGCGCATTTCTCTTGCTAAGGCGCAGTTCTGAGTTTTGTCCATGCGTGAGATTTGTACTTTGGTCGGGTCCAGTCGTCCGCCTGCGCCCATGCTAGAAATAATCGGCTTGCCAGATTGATTGCAGCTGTCAATCAATACAGTTTTGTAAGCAATGACATCAATGCAATCGGCAACAAAATCTAAATCCGCTTCAATAGCAATATTTTGTGCTTTTGCTCTATCAATAAATTCATTGCGTTTAATAATAATGGTATCTGGGTTAATATCGTGCAACCTATCAGTTAAAGCATCCACTTTATATTTGCCTAAGGTTGAGTTTAGAGCGATTAGTTGTCGATTAAGGTCGGTCTTTTCCACTACATCAAAATCAACCAGCGTTAATGCACCTATACCTGCACGACATAGGGCTTCAGCGCAAGCACCGCCCACACCACCGAGTCCAGCAATCAACACATGTGATTCGGCTAAACGCGCTAGGCCTTGTTGGCCAAGTAATATTTCTGTGCGTGCGCAACTGCTACCCATCATGAAAGCCTAAAAAGTGAAATAGCGTTATTATCACATTGTGTGATGAGTTTTTCTACCGATATTTGTTTTAATTTGGCAATTTCCTCAGCCACTATGGACAAGTCTTGTGGGTTGGGGTGATCATCAGTTTCAATTAATAGAGCTTTTATTGGTAGGTTTTTTACAATTTCTCGCAAGCGTTTGGATTTTGGGTTGGTAATTTGCATGCCAAAACCCAAATAAAATCCCATTTCTATTAAGTTCTTTGCCTGTTGTTCGCTACCAGAGAATCCGTGAATTTCCCCTATCATCTTAGGATATTTTTTCAATAAGAAAATCACATCTTCACTTGATTTAACTGCGTGGATGATAATGGGCAAGTCATATTTTTGCGCCAGTTCTAATTGAGAAACAAAGAAGTGGAGTTGTTGCTTTTTATCAATATCTCTAACATAGTCTAAACCACATTCGCCAATTGCAACTGGGTTATTGCATTTGATTAGATATTCCAAATGCTCTAGATCTTGTTGTTGATGATATCCCACCATCCAAGGGTGAATGCCTAATGCGAAATAAGGATACGATTGTACATCAGTCCAATTTTGCTTAGAGACACTCGGCACAATTGCCACTGCGTTTTGTGCAATGTGCCTATCATTGACTTCATCAAAATCTAAATGTGCATGCGAATTAATCATATAATGGTCATTATTTTTTTTATAAACAAATAATCATGTTCTCACACAAACTTTCAGTCATCTCATTGGTGCTAATTGTTGCTATATTTTTGACCATCACTGGCAATGTGGTGTTTTTTTCCAAAATACTCGACACTTCTTTGTCTGAGAATCTCGGCTATATTGCATCATTATTTATTTGGTTATTTGTTGTTCTTTCTACTATTTTATTACTAATTAGTAATCAATATAGCGCAAAACCAATCTTAATTATTATTTTATTTTCTTCCGCCATGGTAAGTTATTTTACGAATAATTATGGCACGATTTTTGATGAGAATATGATTGCCAATACTATGGGTACCAATTGGATGGAGTCCATAGATTTGTTGAGCTTTAAACTGTTGTTGTATGTT
>NZ_CDSC02000399.1 GCF_001298715.1 Bathymodiolus azoricus thioautotrophic gill symbiont | reverse complement strand
AACTATTTGTATACACATACTGTTGTTATCATCGTTCCAGGCATTTGCATTTTCTATTACCACGGAGGCTAATATTTCTACGCCTGAAAACACAGCCAAGGTGATTGATCTTACCACTGATGTCAATAGCGATATTGGTTTTACCTCGATAGATTTTGCTATTTTGCCTGGTGCAGATGCCAATAAGTTTACCTTAGCAGGTAATAAATTAACTTTCAAAGCCACGGATTTTGAAGCCCGAAGTGATGTCGCTTATCGTGTTAAGGTACAAGCCACCAAAAAGGTACGCATTCTTGGGGTCGTCGCCTCCACCATGACAGCTGAAAAAACCATCACTGTTACAGTTGCCGACCTAGACGATGAAGCGCTGACCAATATCCAGATCAGCAATACTAATCTTATCGCAGGTCTGCCCGCCGACACCCTGGTTGGTACCCTCAGTGCTACCGATCTAGATACTGCTGCTGATGCCCTCACTTTTACCACCACCAGCACTGATTTTAAAATCGTCAATGGCAACGAACTCGAAACTAAGCGTTCCATCACTGCTATTGGTGATATGACTATCACCGTCACTGTTAGCGATGGCATCCAGAGCGCCAATCAAGAATTTTCTATCAAAGTTACAGAAAAAACAAAGGATACAACCGTAGAGGAGCCAGTGGTGACTGCCCAAGCTGTGCGAAAAGAAAGCAAATCTGCCAGTAAACTCTTACTCTCTAAAGTCGGAAGAACATTGATGGGGCGTTTATCGCATATTCGTCATAAAAACAAGCAAAAAAGCAGTTTTAGTGCCAATGATTTTGTTAACGGCATTCAGGTCAGTTTTGCCGATAGCCAAACCAACAGCTTTATCAATCGTGTACTAAGTGCCAACGGGCCGAGTAATGTCATTCCCACCTCCAGCCGTAAGGTTGAGCGTTGGGATACTTGGACGAGTGCCGAAGTGGTGATTGGTAAAAACAACGGGGAAGGGGCAAATAAGACTAAGTTTAATCTTAAATCCCTCAATATAGGTATGGACAGACGCATAGCCAAAGATAAAATTATCGGCTTTTCTCTTGGCTTAGGCAAGCAAAAGCACACTGCTACGGGCAATAATTTCTCAGGCGATATAGATACCATGCAATACATACTGTCTAGTTACGGCGCATTAGAACTCAATGACAAAGGCAATATTGAAGCAGTACTAGGCGTCGCCCAAGCCACGCACAAAATCAGCAACAGCAACACGCCAAGTGCTGACCAAGACAGCGATGGCTTTTTTGCCAGCATTGCTTACCGTACAGATTTACAGGCTCAGGGCGTAGACTTATCGCCTTTCATTCGCTACGACATCAGCCGTATCAAGATGAAAGCCGATGACATACTTACCAACAGCGAGACTGCCACCGACGAGGCAATTGCCCTTGGTATTGAGATTAATAAGCAAGTGAACTACCAAGATGGACAACTTACTCGCTTTGTGAGCGTGGAATACAAATCCGATATTCGTCGTGATGACAGTGATTACCGTAGCAAAAATGCGGAGCAAGAAGTGAGCGTGAAACTGGGGCTGGATTATCAGAAAGACGACACCACCGCTTCTGTTAGTTATAAGCGTATTCAATCTACCAATAATAAAGCGCATAGTAATGGTATTGAAGGTGCTGTTCGATGGAAGTTTTAATGAGCCTATAAAAAAGGACGCCTAAAAAACCCCAGTATAAATTAACCAACAAGCCTGAATGTATTTCTACAGGTATTCTTGAAAGAGAAAAGTTGCTATAATAATGTCGTTTGTTTGTTTTGAAGTGGGCGAGGGTATTGAGAAAAAGGAAGAGAATTTTGCTGATAAAGTAATGGCTCAGGTTAAAGACTAATCTTTTTTGCTTTGTATTTTTGTTAAGCAAGACACCATCATCCCTAAGTTATCACTAGACTCTTGTCGGTATTCGTCGCTCCAGTTAGATTGTCGGCAATAGCCTTAAGATTACTCGCTGGCAATTTTTCTAATGAGGGGTATTTAGCGTTTGCCAAGTGATCAGTGTATTTCCCTGTTTTAAAAGCCCTAGGTCGTCATCAAGTTTAGCAACTGCGCTAGCATCGGAGGTTTTATTGGCTTGTAAAATCTTCTTAGTTTTTCTGCTACTTCTTGGACTTTTGCAGGGTTTAATGTAGGAGTCTAAAATTATACAACAAAAAAAACTTACACAATTATCTATTTTTAAGGTAAAAATATATATGGGGAGCGGATCATAATGCTTTATAAAAAAGTAGTTAGTTTTATACAATATAAAGTACATTTTATTTTTAATACAGAACTAGAGAATATCTAGGATCCATGCTGATGGACAAAGTGTAAAAAAACATTTTGCCAATTATGCGCTGTTACTT
>NZ_CDSC02000350.1 GCF_001298715.1 Bathymodiolus azoricus thioautotrophic gill symbiont | reverse complement strand
AGAATAGGAGAAATGTGCTTAATCAATATTTCAGATAAATTTATTGATTGATTGGTGTTTAACACCAATTTCAGATAAATCGTGGCAATCAATTTGAAGGAATGCATTAGAAGATTGGATAGACAACATTTTGTTCTGGTACATGCAGAAATCAATGTTAAATCACACATCAATATAAAACAGATCTATACCATGCTATGGTTTTTTTTTTAGTCGAAATAAAGTTCACATCTAAAAATAAATATGGATCATTGTGTTCAAATAAAGTTGATCATTGCGTTCAAAATTCAGAAAGATTCATCAACTAAAACTTGATTCCGAGCCAACCAGTATCTGCTCTTTCTCCTCAATGCTGCATGCTTAGCGAAGAAGCAACAAATACCAATTTTTACATTGTTTGGTTTGAGCCAATCAGCGCTCGAAACCAAGATCTACCACACACTTGAGGCGATCACGCTAACCATTACACCACCGATGCAGTTACCCACTTACTGTATGTCATAAATAAAGTTATCTTCAACACCAACTGAGTCGTTATAACTCAATACAAAATGAGCAGGGATATACTAATCTTTTTGTCACCAAAATCTTGAATTTTCTCTATAGATCTGTTTTATATCAAATTAATCAACATTATAGCATGCAAATTATAATAATTAAACATTTCATCATAGTTATTTTTAGTATCATTATTTTTAGCAACAAACAATGTCTGTTTCTTACCAATCCTGCTTTGTCCTGTAATTAAGTGGAGAGAAAAAATAAAAAGAATAATAAAAAACTAATGTAGCAGTGAAAATTAAGTCTGTCCTCGTCAAGTTATTGTTTATATTTGTGTATGAGCATTTGGAGATATATTTTGTGGTTGAGAAAATTTGGAATAATCGAAAACTGACATCGTAATTTTTTTGACTTTGGCAAGTTATCATTTACATTTGTGCACAATTATTTGTGAATATATGACAGATGAGTAAGTTGAAATAATTTAAAACCTATGTCGCATTGTTTTAAATCTACAGTTGAACCATGTCATCTAGAACTATAATAACTTACTGCTGCCGTTAAAAGTTGACAACGGCATAACTTTGGAATAATATTTTGCATGAATAAATCAGTTAATGACATGAGACTACAGAACCAAGACTTTTAAAAATACGACTAAAAATACGCTCAACTGACAATATCTACACTATTTATCAAAAAATTATGAAAAAAAGACTGTGGGCGACTGAAAAAAATATATAATCATGACATTCACCTGACACAAATATATGATAAATTGACGAGGACACAGTGCTGAAGCTATACATAGTATCCATATCAATATAATTATACTGCAACTACCATCTGTCCGATATCTTGGAAAAAAGTTCTCAGAACCTATTGTAGTATATAATCTGCACTCCATACCCAAAAATCTCTTTTAAGGGTAAATTTCTGTGGATAATACAAGGTTTTTTTACAGTAGTGCATCTTTTTCTAAAATGTTTTGTGCTTTTAAATACGAGATTTATTTGTACTCAGCATGAAATGGAGGAAATGCTCACTGAATCTAGCATTTCCATACATTTTTCAGCCTCATACAAATAAATTTCATGTCTAAGGACACAATATCTATGTTGTGTAACTATGAACTACGAACTATGAACTATGAACCCAAGCTCTAGCATATCTAATATCAAAGTTCACAAATAACTAAAAAACCCTTCATTAAAAAGTGACTTTAAAAGAAAATAAATCCACTAAAAAGTGACTTATTATCAAAATATATAGACTATCAGTGCCCAAATTAGTAAGTACTGGCTATATATATAAAATATACTCAAAAGTGAGTAGATGCACAATATAGCAAGAGTTTCTATAAACTAGCAAAATTTAAATATCTAATTATAGCGTGAAAAATATCTATTTGGTTTCTTTTGGTTTTTTTTCAAAATGTGTAGATACAACATCAGAGGAATTTGATATTTGATGATTATCTTCTTCTTTTCTTCATTAGAAAAAAATGTGGTTCATGATTGATGCAAACTTTTAAAATATCTAATGATGGAGATTTTGACATTTCCCCCATGATAATTATCATCACTTTGACACTTTCCCTATGAGAATTACCATCACTTTGACATTTTCCCTATGAGAATTATCATCACTTTGACACTTTCCCTATGAGAACTACCATCACTTTGACATTTTCCCTATGAGAATTATCATCACTTTGACACTTTCCCTATGAGAATTATCATCACTTTGACAATTTCCCTATGAGAATTATCATCACTGACATTTTCCATATGAGAATTATCATCACTTTGACACTTTCCCTATGAGAATTATCATCACTTTTTCCCTATGAGGGTGACTCCACACTTTGGCATTTTCCCTATAGGCTGACTCCCACATTGACATTTTCCCTATGAGGGTGACTCCCTCACTTTGACATTTTCCCTATGAGGGCGACTCCACACTTTGACATTTTCCCTATGAGGATGACTCCCTCACTTGACATTTTCC
>NZ_CDSC02000398.1 GCF_001298715.1 Bathymodiolus azoricus thioautotrophic gill symbiont | reverse complement strand
CATATTATTGTTTCTTAATTCTTGTAATAGTCTTCTTATTGTTGCTTGGGGCGTGTTTCCATTAATCCCTATAATACTATAATCTTGATAATATTTATTCAACTGTTTAAGAGAAAAAGTCCTACCACCTTGTTGATTATAATATTCAGTTAAAAGATCTAATAATTTTTTACGCTGCATTAGATTTTAACCAAGAAATATCGTTAACAATATGCCAGCCTTGTTTTTGCAAAGCAAAACCACACAAATAAATAGAATGATAAGTGCCAGAAATCCATAGACTGCCATTGGGTTTTAATACTTTTTTACAAGCCTTTATCCAGCTATTATGAAATTTAAAATCCTCTTTAATGCCCTTGCTTTTGTCCCATTTTCCTTTATTAACGCTAACCATTTTGCCATTATGGCAGGTAAAGCCACCATTGGATAAATTATAAGGTGGATCGGCAAAAATCATATCTACACTTTCTTTGGGGATTTTTTTTAACAATTCCAAACTGTCACCTAAAAATAATTTAACTGATTTTGCTTGAAAATAAGGGGTCACAACTGCGCCATTACTTCATCAGAAATATCTGCATTGTGATACACTTCCTGCGTGTCGTCTAAGTCTTCTAGGCGCTCAATCAGTTTCATGAATTTTTCCGCATCACCAAGGTTAAGCTCAACACGGTTAGCAGGCTCCATGGTTACTTCAGCATGGCTGGACTCAAGCCCACTATCTGCCAGTGCATCTTTCACAGTGAAAAAATCCTCAGGCGTGGTAACCACATCAATTGAGCCATCTTCGTTGCTAATCACATCTTGTGCGCCTGCATCTAGTGCGACTTCCATAATTTGGTCTTCATCACCAGAGGAAAAACTAATAAAACCTTGCTTGTTGAACAGATAAGCCACCGAACCATCAGTGCCTAAGTTGCCACCATGCTTAGAGAATGCGTGACGCACATCCGCCACAGTGCGGTTGCGATTGTCTGTGAGTGTGTCGACCATAATCGCTGTACCACCCAGCCCGTAACCTTCGTAACGCACTTCCTCATAGTTATCACCGTCAAGGTCGCCACTGCCTCGTTTGACTGCACTTTCAATGGTGTCGCGCTTCATATTGGCGGCTAAAGCCTTATCAATCACCATTCTAAGAGACGGATTGTTTTCTATTACGCCACCGCCTGCTTTGGCGGCAATGACAATTTCTTTGATTAATTTGGTAAAAATCTTACCGCGTTTAGCGTCTTGAGCGCCTTTTCGGTGTTGGATGTTGTGCCATTTACTGTGTCCTGCCATTTTATTTCTCCGTAAAATCTAGTAATTTTTGTATTGAATGTTGTGCTTGTTGCGAGGTGTTTTTGTCAATTTTAATCTCGTTCTCACCCGTTTGTAAAACACTTAATAATTTTTCTAAACTGTTCATTGCCATCCACTCACAATGTGCGCACGATTCACAATCTGCACCTTCCCCCATAGTCGGCGCTTCAAGCAGTGTTTTACTGGGTGCAACTTGATGCATTTTATGAAAAATACCATTGTCAGTTGCCACAATAAAAGTTTGTTCGTCTCTGTCTTTAACAGCATTAATAAGTGCGGTGGTTGAGCCTACCACATCAGCCAATTCTACCACGGCTTGTGGTGATTCTGGATGCACTAAGATGCAAGCCTCAGGGTGTTTGACCTTAAGTGCGCTTAAAGCATCTGCTTTAAATCTCTCATGTACTACGCAAGCACCTTGCCAAAGTAGCATGTCAGCATCAGTTTTATTTTGCACATAACGCCCTAAATGTTTGTCAGGTGCCCAGAGGATTTTTTCACCATTTTCATGTAAGTGTTTTACGACTGTGAGTGCACTACCAGAAGTAACCACCCAATCAGCGCGCGCCTTAACAGCGGCTGAGGTGTTGGCATATACCACCACTTTTCTATCAGGGTGTGCATCACAAAATTTGGAAAATTCTTCAATCGGGCAATCTTCATCTAACGAGCAAGTGGCTTGTTCATCAAGTACTAGAACCCTTTTTTCAGGAGAGAGGATTTTAGCGGTCTCCCCCATAAATTTAACCCCTGCAACAATAATGGTATCTGCATCACAGTTCTGTCCAAATCGTGCCATCTCTAAACTGTCTGAAACAATGCCACCTGTCTCTTGTGCTAAATCTTGTAAATCACCACTCACATAGTAGTGTGCTACTAATACGGCGTTTTTTTGTTTTAAGAGTTGTTTTATTTGCGTTATCATTTTAGCAAGGTAGGTTTTTATTTATTTTTTTAATAAATTGCTCTCTAAAGAAATCAATATCCTTGGTAAGAATGTCGTCACAATACACGCCTATGTACTGTTTTAAGTCAAATCGAATTTCGGATTCAATTCCACGGCGTATTTCTGACCATCTTTGCTTTTCTGCTTCATTTTCGTCAAATCCCTTGCATACGACGCAAAAAATAAGTTGATAATCTTTAAGTTGTAAATCTAATTCTTTAAAAATAGCTGATAAAACTTGATGTCCGTTTTCAAGTTTTTTTTTAATATTTGATGCACTGATTTGGTTAAAAAATGAATTTTTGAATTCTACGCAATATATTTTATTTTTTTTAAAAATAAGGGTATCAGGTGAAGCGGGAGTAGACTTGTTACTTCTATCTTTAACGATTTTATCAAAGTTATAGTATTGATGCGTTGTATTCTGACACAAAGATCGCTTGTTTCTGTTGTCATAGCTCAGTTCCTTAAAGTTTTCTAAATATTGTGAATATTCGGCTTGAAACTTGTTTTTTACACTCATTATAATTTTTCTGCATCCATCTCATCGAAAACAGAGAAGGGCTCTGAGAGTTTGGACGCTATTTCTGACAAAGTTTTGTTATTGTTTTTTGATTTAATAACCCCTTCTTTGGCTAAGTAAAAATGTGTTTTTTCTTCTATTTTGTATTTTTCAGCATATCTTTCTAAGGCTTCCACCATATAAGGGCTGTGTGTTGTTACCAAAATATTCCTATTATTTTGAACCAAAAGTGTGATAATTTCGGCGTATTTTAGCTGCCAATTTGGATGTAAGTGCACCTCTGGTTCATCCAAAACTACCAAAGTCCTTGCTTTGATAAAATCTCCCGATAACAACATTTGCAATATGCCAAATGATTTAATACCACTAGCAACATTTAAAATATTATGTTGTTCGTCATCTTTAAAATAAACAAATTCACTTTGATCGTTTTGATATTTTATGTTTCCATTAATAATTGCTGATATTTTTTTGTATAAATCATCATTTTCTAAAAATAACGCTGCCTCATACCCAGATTCTCTTAATTTAACCTCTAAGTCCTTAATGTGAAAAGCTATGTTTGCTCTGCCTAAATATCGTCCTCTATTTTTTCGTTTTTCAAATAATGACTTAGAATCTCTAATAGAATCTCTAAAATTTAAAATCATTGGTGTTTCTATAATAATGCTATCATTAAAATAAAATTCATCTTTGGGGTCAAACTTTGTAACTTTGTTTTGATTTAACTCTATATTTAAAATTTCATTATTTCCTTCAATAATTTTTATAGTTGATTTATTTGATTTTTTATTACCAATCTCACCTTTGAATTCCGAGTAGATTAATTTTGTAAAGGCTCTTTTAATGGCAGAGTTTGTATCGTCGTCTCGTTCAACAATATTTTGTAAATCAGTAAATAATTTCTCAATTTTATCGTTATAAATATCTTCTCTTTTTAAGTATTCTATTCTGCTGTTTATCGCCTCAACGCCATTATCATTAACTTCATCTATAAAATAGCGTGGGTGAAATAATTCTCTATAGCTGTTATGCAAGCGAAACGATTTTTTTGATTCTTTGAATCTGCGTTTTTCATCTCTAAACACATCTTTCTTAATAGAAAAATAAATATGTTCTACCGCTTCTTCAATATCGTTTTCTTTGTTCTCCTTTATTTCATCTTTGTATTTTCCAATCGCCTTAGTAATAGAAAACATTAATTTACCAACAGTACTTTTGCCACTATCGTTTTCACCAGCAATAACGGTCAAACCAGATAATTCAATATCTGCTTCTTCAATAACACCAATGTTTTTTATTGTCAGTTTCATTTTTTTATTATAAGTATTTTTTACTTATGCTGGAGGTTTGTCTAATCTTTTTTAGGCAAACTTACCTTAACACTTAACTCTCTTAGCACCTTATTTGGCACGGGTGCAGGAGCGTTGGTTAACAGGCAAGCTGCTGTTTGGGTCTTAGGAAAAGCGATTACATCACGAATAGAATCGCAGTGTGCCATAATCATGACCAAACGGTCTAGGCCGAATGCCATACCACCATGTGGCGGGCAACCGTATTCAAGTGCATTAAGCAAAAAGCCAAATTTGTCTTGTGCTTCTTCATCGCTAATGCCCAATAATTTTAATACGGTTTGTTGCATTTCAACTTGGTGAATACGAATTGAGCCACCACCGACTTCAGAGCCATTAATGACCAAGTCATAAGCACGAGATAGGGCGGTAGTGGCGGTGGACTCTAAAGTGGTAGCATCAACACTTGGCGCAGTGAATGGGTGATGAATAGCGCTTAAAGAGCCATCATCATTGGTATCAAACATAGGGAAGTCAACCACCCAAATCGGCGCCCATTTATCAGTGTAGATATCCAAATCTTTGGCAATTTTTTCACGCAAATTACCCAAGGCCTCATTCACAATTTTTATTTTATCTGCACCGAAGAAAATAATATCGCCTGTTTTTGCATCAACTTTATCAATAATGCTTTGTGTGACTTCTGCCCCTAAGAATTTTAAAATTGGTGAGGCTGGGCCATCGTCATTCATCTTAATATAAGCCAAACCTTTGGCGCCATAAATACTAACAAATTTAGTGTAATTATCAATTTGCTTGCGTGAGATAGTGGCGCCGTTAGGTATTTTCATTGCGCCGACGCGTGAGGCTGGATTTTTAGCGGGCTCGGCAAACACTTTAAATTCAATGTTACTTAGTAGATCATCAATACCAACAATCTCTAATGGGATGCGCATATCAGGGCGGTCAATGCCGTATTTATCCATGGCATCGGCATAAGTGATGGTTGGGAATTTACCTCCCAAATCTACATCAATGACTGACTTAAATAGCCCTCGTGTCATTTCTTCCATCATCTGCATAATTTCATTTTCATTCATGAATGAAGTTTCAACATCAAGTTGAGTGAATTCTGGTTGACGATCAGCACGCAGGTCTTCGTCTCTAAAGCATTTTACGATTTGGTAATAACGCTCAAAACCCGACATCATCAACAACTGCTTAAACAGTTGTGGAGACTGTGGTAGGGCAAAAAACTCACCAGGGTAAGTACGCGAAGGCACTAAATAGTCTCGTGCACCTTCGGGTGTTGCTTTGGTTAAAAATGGCGTTTCAATATCTAAGAAGTCATGATTGTCCATAAACTCACGCATATAGTGGGTTACTTTCGAGCGTAGTCTCATGCGCTGTTGCATCACATCGGTACGCAAATCTAAGAAACGATACTTAAGACGCACTTCTTCTGAGGTGTCTACGGCATCAATTTGAAAGGGCACTGGCTTAGAAGTGTTAAGAATCTCAATTTGCTTAGCAACAATTTCAATTTCACCTGTGGCAAGTTTGGTGTTGATTAAGTTATCCTCTCTGGCAATCACTTCGCCGGTAATTTTTAATACAAACTCGTTGCGAATAGTTTCAGCCAAAGCAAAATCCTTGTTATCTGGATTGATGACCACTTGCACGATGCCACGCTTATCACGCACATCCAAAAAGATAACGCCACCATGGTCACGGCGACGATTTGTCCAGCCACAGATGTCAACAGTTTGACCAATATTTTCTTTGTTTAATTCTCCACAATAATGTGTTCTCATCATTTTATTTGTCCTTTTTAGTTGGTGTTACTACACCAGTAGAAATAACCAGTTTGAATGCCTCGTCAACACTCATATCAAGTTCAATCACTTCCTCTTTTGCCAGCATAATGAAAAATCCAGAAGTGGGGTTGGGTGTGGTTGGTACATAAATATTAACCAACTCCTTGCCAATTATTTTTGCGACTTCACCTTGATAATCACTGGTTTGAAAAGCAATTGTCCATAGCCCCTTGCGAGGATATTGTATTAATAAAGCTTTTTTAAAACTCTTCCCAGAAGGGCTAAACACGGTATCTGATAGTTGTTTTAGGGCGTTATAAATCCCTCTAAATCCGGGGATTTTATTGAGCAGTTTGTTCCAAAGTTGTAGTAATTTACGCCCAATAAAATTATTGACCAGTATGCCAGTGACCAGCATAATAAGCAGCACTAAAATAATGCCAGAGCCTGGAATACTGCTGCTTAAATCAGACAATACTTTTGGTAAATATTGTGAAGGTATTAGGTTGTTTAGCGTTTCTAAAAAGAACTTGATAAGTACAACACTAAGTCCTAATGGAATCCAAAAAAGCAATCCAGAGACAAAATAATTTCTTAGGTTTTTTAACACTTGTTTCTACTAACTTTAAAAAGCATTATTTTAGCACAGGCGCATCTGCTTCTTCATCTCTAAGTGTTAGGATTTCATAGCCTGATTTTGTGACTAAAATTGTATGTTCCCATTGTGCGGAAAGTGATCGGTCTTTGGTGGTTACTGTCCAGCCATCAATGGTGGAGGTTGCCACTTCAAAACCGCCTAAGTTCACCATAGGCTCAATGGTGAAAGTCATGCCTTCTTCAAGTATTGGACTGTTAGCGATATTACCATCATCATAATGCACCACTTGTGGTTCAGCGTGGAATGTGCTACCAATACCGTGCCCACAATAATCACGCACGATAGAGCAATTATTTTTAATTACATGAGCACCGATGGCTTTACCAATCTCGCCTAAGTGAATACCAGGCTTTACTTTTTCAATGCCAATATATAAGCATTCTTGTGCAATACGGCAAATGCGTTGTGCCTTGACGCTAGATTTGCCAATGATAAACATCTTAGAGGTATCACCGTGATAAGCGTCTTTGATAACCGTAATGTCGATATTCACAATATCACCTTTTTTGAGTTTTTTTTCACCGGGTATGCCGTGACAAACAACATTGTTAATGCTGGTGCAAATTGATTTTGGAAAACCGTGATAATTAAGCGGAGCAGGGATAGCGTCTTGGACATTAACAATATAATCATGGCAAATTGTGTCTAGTTCATCAGTGCTAACACCTGATTTAACATGAGGTGTAATCATATCTAACACTTGTGCTGCTAAGCGCCCAGCAATACGCATTTTTTCTATTTCATCGGCGGATTTAATGTCAATAGCCATTTATTTTTGATTTTGAATTCTAGCGATACGCTCTCTAAGTGGTGGGTGTGTCGCAAACAACTCACCCCCAATGCCAAACATCATAGCGTGGGCGTATTCTTTAGACGAAGGGTTTTCCATTTTAGTGGATTTTCCACCATTTTCTAACACCTCAAAAGCTTGCACGAGACCATCGGGGTATCGTGTAAATTGTACTGCACTGGCATCAGCCAGATATTCTCTTTGTCTGCTCATCGCAGCTTGTAGTATTCTACCCATCCATACTGTTAGAGCGCCAATAATAGCGATAACAGCAGCCATTGCAAACATGACTAACTTGGCTCGTCCATCCATCCTGCGATTGTACATCGCATTATAAAAGATAAATCTTGCTAAGAAGAACAGCGCAGTAAAGCCAAAAACAAAAGCAGATATTTGAATATTTAACTTAATATCTTGATTGACAATATGCCCTATTTCATGAGCAATAACCCCTGAGAGTTCAGTTCGATTAAAACTATTTAATGCACCTTCAGTGATTGCAACGATAGCGTTTTTATTGCTTTTTCCAGCAGCAAAAGCATTGATACCTTGTTCTGGAATAAGGTACAAACTTGGTGTTGGCACGCTTGCCGCTAAAGCTTGTTCGGTAACAATATTTAGAGCTTGTTTTTCTGCTAAAGAATTAGCGCTATTTTCATCTAACAGTCGAGCGTTAAAGGCAACAGCAACTTTGTGTCCATCTGATTTTTTGAAAAAACCAAATGCTGTCGTTGAGGCTTGAACAATAAAGGCAATCGCAGAAAAACTAAGCAAAATTTGGATTTGTTCACTGTCAAAAGCATGAGAATTACTGGCAGAAAATTTCTGCCCAAAACTGTATTGCTCGTAACCAGACTGATAAAGTTCTGCTAAATTAAGACCAACTATAAAAGTCCAGCCAATTAAAAGAGAAGAAATTGACAATAACAAAATATATAAGAACCAAATGATTCTACTGTTTCTTTTGGCACGGTCTTGGTGCTCCCTAAAGTCCATATTTGTATAAAGTTTTACTTAAACAAGTCTTTTGGCGCTTCATTCAACTGCTCAAGACTTTCGTTAAATTCTAAGTTTTGTGCATCCGTACTAAAGCCAAACAAACCTGCCAAAATAACATTTGGAAATGATTTTTTGTATTCGTTGAATTTTTGCACTAAGTCGTTATAACCTTGACGGGCGCTAGCAATGCGGTTTTCTGTGGTGGTCATCTCTTCACTTAACTGCATCATATTTTCGCTGGCTTTAAGCTCAGGATAGTCTTCCATCTTTAGGTTGAATCCACCCATTGCACCTTCCAGTGCCACTTGTGAGCTTGCCAAATTTGCCATGACATTTGCATCACCAGGGTTATTTTCAGCTGCTTGTGTCGCTTGTAGAAGACCAGAGCGTGCTTGTGTTACTGCCATTAATGTTTCTTTTTCATGTTCCATGTATTTTTTAGCAGCATCAACTAAGTTGCCAATCAAGTCTAGGCGACGCTTGAGCTGCACTGAGATTTGCTCAAAACCGTTTTGGTATTGCGTTTTATAAGAAACCAGATTGTTGTAAATTTTAACAACCCAAATAACTACCATTGTAATGATAGCGATTATTAACCAATTTTGTACGATGAAATCCATATCAAGCCTCTAATTTTTAAAATTTAATTATAACATAGTTTTTTTGTTTTCCACTAACACCAATGCTATTTTTTGTTTGTCAATAAGGCGGATAAACTTCAATGAAATTGCCTGCCACTGCAGATCTTTGGAAATTTTTTATTGGCATTAGCATATTCATAGTAGAGACCTTTGTATAATGAGACCGTTGAATTTAAAGAATTTTTTTAAAAAAATCTAAAACCCAATTTTTCTCATATTTTTCTCATCAAACCCCGCTATTCCCTATTTTTTTTCATATTTCTCCCATTAAACCCCGCTGTCTTCCCATTTTTTGTCAATTTCCCTTAAAATCAACAAAAAACAAACAATACCCCTCCCTTAAAAACCATACTCTTCATTTAAAATCACCATTCTTTTAAGATTAAACGCCAATGATATAAAACCCCAACAATTTCAGACAACAATTTAAAGGTTCTTTCAAATCCTGAGTGGGTAACCCCATTAAAATAACACTCTACCACACACTC
>NZ_CDSC02000397.1 GCF_001298715.1 Bathymodiolus azoricus thioautotrophic gill symbiont | reverse complement strand
GAATTATGAATTATGCAAAAGTCTCTATTTATTATTTTCGACGGAATAGGGATGCAAATCGTTGCGCCATTGTTGGTGTTTGAGATCTAGGTTGATAATTTTGTAAATTATTAAGGTTTTCAGGCACCGGTTGTGCTGCTCTGCCAAATTCTCTCCTCATTGTGGATTTACTGCCTAGCATCAAGAATGCACTCCCTTTTACGCCGTATCGATCTTCTACCCATACGCCATATTCCTGAGTTTTCATTATTCTTCCATTTTTTCTAAAAAAATCAACTTCTTCTAGTGTTAGCAATGCTATATTGTCTTTTTCATTTGTGTGTCTGTACGCAGGGTAGGCGTCTTCATCTGTGGTAAACCCCTCTGCTCCTGTATCTTGCGCTATATGATTACTACCAACAAGAGCAATATAATTATTTCTTGGCCCCAGTAAGCAGACATCCAACTTAGTGTTTGTCCAACCTTTTGAGCCAACATAAAGAAAATTATGAGTTATTGTCAATTGCCTTACGCGTTTAAAATTTTTTCGTGTTTCATCAGAAACAGGGCGATACTTGAGTATGAGATCAATAAAATCCATATCTGTAATAGCATGTTGACCTGGTATAGCGCCAGTATGCTCTAGCAGAATATCACGAATATTGGTAGTGGCGACTAAATCCAACAGTAAAATAGATCCAGTTGCTGACATATGATCTTCCCCGATCCAAAGATTTAATTTCTTATTGCGTTTTAAGCGTTTATTAACATGAGTAACAATCCTATGCCAACTTATCGTACCAACTTTATCATTTCCAGTTGGATCTATATATTTAAGCGGATTATTCCCCACATAAACATACAAATTCAAACCGTCAACCGTCCCTACTGAATCAGGGCTTATCCACCTTGCTAGCCAAGGAGCTAGGTACCTAGCACCGTAGTAGGATAAGCCACTACTGTCGTCCCTTTCTTTGCCTGTGTAGCGGTAGCGTTTTTGTTGGACTTGGGTTTTGTCTTTGCCAGCGATGAGGGCAGTGCCACCATAGGGGTAGTGGTGTTCGTAGCTGAGGGTTTGGGCTTTGTCGTTGAGTTCTAGAGTGTTGGATTGTAGATGGCTGGTGAGTTGGTAGCGGGTTTGGATGGGGTTTTGTGTGTTGTCTGTGCTGGTTTCACTGAATATGTGAATACCAATGTGCAGGGTGCTGGTTTGTTGTTTTGCTTGGTTGGTTGAAAGCTCTAGTGAAGGCAGGTAGTCTCTTTGGCTTTGTACTTGGTGGTCAGATTCAACCACACTGCGGACTCGATTGCCTTGGTAGCCATAAACATAGTACTGTGTGGTGTTGCTTTTATCTGCTTTGCTGAGTTGGTTAAGCGTATTGTTGTAATGCCAATGTAGAGCACCAATGTTGTTAAGGATTAGTAAGTTGCCATTGACATCAAAGTCACTAGTGGATTGCTGTGTTTCGGTGCCACGGTTGTTGTTTGGGTGGATAACGAGGATTTGTTGCCAATCACCACTGTTTGCTTGGTGAGATAGGTTGGTTAGGTTATTGCCTGTGTCGTAGGTATAAGTTTGATGGTAAGGTTCTAGTGAAATCATGACATGGTGCAGCAGTTTGTTTGTTGTTTTATTTTAGATGATCTTCTATCAGGTGCAAAATAATCATGCATATTTCCACGAGGTGGCAGGGGTTTTTCAGCAGATATTAAAGGCATTTCTGGTTTTAAATAGTCGCCCCTTAAAAACCCACCCCAAACAAACCAAAACCACCCATTTTGCCAACCATCCAAATCAACAAAACTGCTTTTTAT
>NZ_CDSC02000361.1 GCF_001298715.1 Bathymodiolus azoricus thioautotrophic gill symbiont | reverse complement strand
AATTTGTGCTGATCTTATTAAATTGGGGGTATTGTTTGTATTTTTATGGATGCAAGACTTGAATGGGATGGTTTTTTAGGATTTTGATTGGTATTTTTTGGGTTGGGTGGTTCTATTTTTGGATTTGGGTTTACAATGTCGACAAGTAGATTCGGTAATGATTGGAATAACATTGCTACTGGCTTTTCTGCCTGTATGCGTCAACATCATTACTGAGGCTGTCAAAATACCGAATGACACACCAATCCATAGCAATGAATAGAGAGGATGTTGAGTAAAAGTGCCAACTTGATAGAAAACAGTTGCTGAAAAATATGCCAAACCCGTCGCCCACAGGGCGCCAACCAATGCCCAAGTTTTCCCAATTTCACGCATCATGGCACCAAATGCAGCAACACAGGGGAAATACAACAAAATGAAAAGTAAATAAGAAAATGCACCAATTTTGCCATCAAAACGAGATACCATTGCACCAAATGTCTCTGTAGATACTTCTTGAGAGCGTGCGGCTGATGTTTGTGAATGCGTATCATCAAGTACACCTAATCCCAATGGGTCTGATAAATTTTGTAGTGCATCATCAAAATTAGCAGGAATAGTTGCCAATGCCTGCAATAACCCATCTTTTAAACTATATTCAGATACTTTTCTCTCATCGACTCCCTCCTCTGCATCAATACTAGAATACAATGAATCCAATGTGCCAACAACCACTTCTTTAGCAAGAATACCTGTGATAATACCCACTGTTGCTGGCCAGTTATCATCTTCAATACCCATGGGTCTAAATACAGGTGTTATTGTTTGTGCTGCTTTACTTAGCAATGAATTTTTAGAATCTTGATTGCCAAAACTACCATCAACGCCAATACTATTCACCACATTAATAATCATCACTACCAGTACAATAATCTTACCTGCGCCTAGTACAAAAGCCTTCAACTTGTTCCAAGTATTAATGATTAGGTTTCTAAAAGAGGGTAATTGATAATTCGGCAATTCCATCAAGAAATCACTAGTATTGTCGCTTTTAAATGCGCGTTTTAAGATTAAGCCTGTCAAAATCGCAAATAAGACGCCTATCACATACAAAGCAAATACAATATTTTGACCGCCGACTGGGAAAAATGCAGCTGCAAATAAAGCGTACACAGCAAGTCTAGCACCACATGACATAAAAGGTGCCATCAACACAGTGGTGATACGCTCTCTATGTGTATCAAGCGTTCGTGCCGCCATAATACCGGGCACATTACAACCAAAGCCAACGATAAGCGGAATAAATGCTTTACCTGATAAACCAATTCTTCGCATAAACTTGTCCATCACAAAAGCAGCTCTTGTCATATAACCCACTTCCTCTAGTAGCGTTAAAAATAGGTAAAGTGCTGCAATAATTGGAATAAAAGTTGCCACTACTTGAATACCGCCACCAACACCATTGGCAATAATAACTACCAAAAACTCAGACACCCCAATACTCTTTAATAAATTAGCCATACCATCAACAAAGATAACACCCACAGTAATATCGAAAAAGTCAATTAAGGCACCGCCAAAATTAATACTTACCAAGAACAATAAATACATAATCACTAGGAATATCGGCACGCCAGTAAAACTTCCTAATATTAACTTATCAACCTTATCTGAAATGGTTTTTTTGAAATTAGTGCTATGCTGAATGACTTGATTGGCAATCTTATTGGCATAATTAAATTGACTTTCTGCTTCTAACAATTCAACTTGAACTTTGTTACCAGCACCTTGTGCTACTTCAATCTCATCATTTGGATAATTAACCACTAATTTTATGACAGGATTAAAATCTTGTATCGCCTGAGATAATTCTGAAAAATCAAGTGTTTCTTTGAGTGAAATTGGGATAACTTCACAACCCATAGATTGCTTTAATGCATCAATATCAATTTTCATATTGCGCTTATGCACAATATCCATCATATTAAGAAATACAATAACATTAACCCCTAGCTCTCTGAGTTGCGTTGTTAAATACAGCCCACGCTCTAAGGTTGAACCATCAACAATATTAAAATATAAATATTCAGAATTATTGAGCACAAAATCTCTAGCAATTTGCTCATCAAGCGACGACTCTTTATCCTTAATTGAATAAACACCTGGTAAATCAACAATTTTATAAGATTTATTTGCTAGACTAAATTCACCTTCTTTACGATCAATAGTAACACCTGGCCAATTGCCAGTGCGTTGTTTTGCACCTGTTAATAAATTAAAAAATGTTGTTTTCCCAGAATTTGGATTACCAATTAATGCAATTTTTTCGAATGTCATAATATTGTTACCTTGATTAAATGTGCTATGGTTCTTCCTACGCTGACTCGTGCATTACCAAAAGCCAAAACCATATCGCCACCACGATTTCTTAACACAGATACGCTTAATCCAGACTTTATACCCAAACCTAAAAGCTTAATTTTCTTTGGATGTGGCAACTCAATACTGTTTATTTCACATAGGCATCCGGTTTTTTGATTTGATAATAGTTCCATATTTATATCTTGCCCTTGTTTGTTTTTTTACGATGCGAAATCCAATAACCAAATGAAGTTTTTTTATCTAATACTTGAAAGATTAACATTAATATCGAGCCAAACAATACCATTATTAATGCTGGTACACTGGCACGCTCAAACAGCCCTTCACTACTTAATTCATAGACTTGAATGGCAAGTGTGTCCCAGCCAAATGGGCGCAATAGATAAGTTGCTGGTAACTCTTTCATAACATCCACTGCTACCAATAGTCCACCTACCAAAATACCGGGGATCATCATGGGTAAATACACTTGCCAAATAAGGCGTAAGCGTGATATACCCAGCAAGCGTGCACTTTGTATAAATACAGGTTTTATTTGCTGAGTAGAGGCCTCAATTGAACTATAAGCAATCGCCATGAAGCGTGACACATAAGCAAATAACAGCAAAGCAATTGAGCCAAAAATAAGATAATTAATCGACTCGCCACCAAGATAGATATTAATCTGGGAAACTTGATTGACACCATAAAGTAACCCTACTGCCATTACTGAGCCTGGTAATGCATAACCCAAGGTTGCCAATCGAATCACACTCTTTAACCAAATACCACTTTGTTTGCAATGACTAGGAAGCGCTAATATTGTAGCGATAACAACAGTAATCAACGCAGCAGAAATAGTCAATATTGATGTTGAAGCAATCAAATCAAAATACTTTACACTCCACTCTTGGGCAACACTCTCCCAACCCCACACAACAAGCTGCAACATGGGTAATGCAAATGACAGCATAAACACACCCAATACAAATAAACTGATTAACCAGCCAACAGCACCACTGGCTTGGTAAGGTTTTTTGTTAGATACATCGGCGGAGTAATATTTGGCTTCTCCGCGCGCTTTTTTTTCAAAATAAATTAAGAAAAATGCCAACAATACCAACAATGATGCTAATTGTGCCGCCACTTCAATCGAACGATAATCACCCCATGCAGAATAAATCGCAGTGGTAAAGGTATCATAATTAAATAACCCAACTACCCCAAAATCAGCCAAGGTTTCCATTAGTGTTACCAATAAACCCGCAACAGCAGCTGGACGCGCCAAAGGTAAAGAAATTTTAAAAAATACTTTGATCGGACCTGCGCCAAGCAGCCTTCCTACTTCAATCATATTAATCTTTTGACGCTTAAATGATGCGCGTGCCATCATATAAACATAAGGATAAAACGCCAATATAAAGGTCAAAATAACTGCCCAAGAGCCTGAACGAATATCAAAACCTGATAAGCCTAACACTTCACGCATCCACACCTGTACATAACCCGAATAATCAAACACCCCTAAATATACGAAAGCCAAAACATAAGCAGGAATAGCGAAAGGCAGAAACAACGCCCACTCTAGCCACTTTCTACCTGGAAATTCAACCATCACCACTAGATATGCCAATACTGTGCCAAGCAAAGTTACACCAACACCAACGCCTATCAATAAAATAGCGGTAGAAGTGATCAAATTTGGTAGTAAATGTTGTGAAAAATGTGCCCACAACTCATGTTCAGGCAACAACCAAGATAGTAGCACCACAAAAATTGGCATC
This sequence comes from Bathymodiolus azoricus thioautotrophic gill symbiont, assembly GCF_001298715.1. Taxonomy (GTDB): domain Bacteria; phylum Pseudomonadota; class Gammaproteobacteria; order PS1; family Pseudothioglobaceae; genus Thiodubiliella. The sequence continues at coordinate 516 of NZ_CDSC02000361.1, read as the reverse complement.
GCCACTAACAAGGCAAGAACACTAATCCAAATTTTAGATTTAAAGCAGTTTTTTCCCAAAGTACTTAAGATTATCTATAGCCTTTTATCTGCATTAACTTAACCGCTTCAGATTGTAAAATACCTGCTTGTGATAAATTCATTTTATCTTGCTTAAATGCACCCCACGCAGATACGACACTGTCCGATGCAACGCCTTGATTGGCTGGATATTCCTTGTTAAGCGAACCATAAATAATTTGCGCCTTAGCACCAGATAACCACTCTAATAATTTAATTGCTGACTTTGCATTTTTAGCATATTTAGTCACACCAGCACCTGATACATTAACATGCACACCTGTAGTGTTTTGATTAGCCCAGAATAATTTCAATGGTATATTAGGCTTTTTGTCCATTAAACGCCCGTAATAATAGGTATTGACCAAGCCAACATCGCACTGACCCGATAAAATTGCATTCATTACATGCGAATCTTTGGCGTTAGGCGTTGCTGCTAAATTATCCACCCAGCCAG
>NZ_CDSC02000396.1 GCF_001298715.1 Bathymodiolus azoricus thioautotrophic gill symbiont | reverse complement strand
TTGAAGTTATTTTTCTACCGTGTTCGTCAACAGCCACATAATTACTTCTAACAACAACGGGAGCTTTGATATTTGATTGACTGAGCTTTTCAACCATTTTTCTGCCATATTGACTGTCGCTATTATCGGTAGGATTGTCTGAATCTATATTACAACCGACAATACTAATGCGCCGTATGTCAACATCACCTGTTAATGCTTGATTGAGTTCGGTAATATTGGCACTTAACTCAGTAGCACTTCTACCACCCAGCGTGTCGCCCCCCTCTTGTGTTTTTCTGCCATAACCTATCACAGACAATTTAACTCTGCCTGTTATTTTATCAAGTTCAGTGCCGTAAACCACTCGGTAAGTGCCGTCTTTTTGCATTTGTACGATGGTGGTCTGTGTTGGGTGCTTAAAGGTAAGCTTGAGAGCGCTGTCTTTGACATTGTCATCGGGTTCAGTTTGGATTAGGACTTGGTGGTCGTGGCTGGCTAATCGAGGCTTGGTTTTTTGTGCTTCTGCGGTGAGCTTGTCGATTTGTTCTTGGTTTAGGGTGTCCCAGTCTTGGAGTTTTTGGTCATTGTGGGGTTTGGTTTCGGCCAAGTGTACAATAGGGGTATGCACAGTCATACCTGAGTCTTGAGATGTTTTTGATAGCCATTTTACGGGTTTACCCTCTTGTGTTTTCGTCCATACTGCAATGTTAACTTTATATTTGTTAGATAACGCTGTAACCAGTTTTTGATAATGACTGAAATTTCCTGTAGTAGGCACGAAAATACTCACCTTCTCAATAGGCTGCTGAGTAACTTGAGATACAAGGTCTAAGTTTTCCAAAGTCTCCCTTGTCGTAGGAATCTGCTTTACATCCCCATGCAAAATTCTGACACGAATGTCAGCATCAAAATCATCACCTCCAAATACCAAGTGTTGTTGTTTTAGGGTTGAATTTCCGAATTCTGTCAATTGTATGACATTTTTTGGTATATAAGGCGATTTAATAAAAGATGTATCACCCCCCTTAAG
>NZ_CDSC02000394.1 GCF_001298715.1 Bathymodiolus azoricus thioautotrophic gill symbiont | reverse complement strand
TATTCATAGCAACTATATACTGATTCAGTTTTAACTTTTTTATAAATCACCTGCCTCAAGGCCAAGACAAGTATCATATATAATGTTGAGAATGGCATTTGTCCACATATCTACAATCTAATTAAATTTAGAAGTTTGTTGTATTTTATTCTTTAGTGATACACTAACATCTCGTATGGGGTTACATCAGGGTTCACATTATTAAATGACCAATCAGTGATAAGCCTACTAAATCATTAGGTATAAAAACTAGGTAAATGCCAAAAGCTGTTGTCCGATTGGTCAATTTATTGAACTCTCTTGCATATGATTGAACAGATAAAACATGAATGATAGGTTACATAACAGAACCCCAAACAGGATTTTTTTAATGTGTGCATCACCAAAGAATTTTGTTTAAAGAAACAACATCTCTAATATTAATTAGATTACCACATCTAGTTACATATTTATTCACTGTCATATCAAGTAACTTACCACATAATCCAAGTTTCTCTTTGTTTTAAATCCCTGTATAATTTTTCTTGATTGTCTGTCACATTCTATTTGTAAAATTTTCAGTAATGTAAAAAGTCTTCCAGCACCTGAAAGTGTAATATTATTCAAAATTATCACCATGATTAAGTTGATATATTGCTGAAAGTGGCATTAAAACACCAAAAATCAAAAATCAATTATCCAAAATTAAGACTATCATTTGAGCTCAAAATAGCCATATGCAATTTAATCATCTCAAATTTTGTTTATCCAATGAGATAGACAATGCTTACATCCCATGAGATAGACTATGTTTAGATCTCATGAGATAAACAATGCTTAACTCCAATGAAACAGACAATGGTTAAATCACATGGGATGATGTTTAAATCTCACAAGATAGACAATGTTTATACCCCATTAGATACTGATAATGTTTAAAATCTCAGGTTTAAATCCCAGAGTATACAGACAATATTTCTAAATGAATACAGAAAATAAATTCATCATGGCAAGAATATATTAACCCCTGGAGTCTCAAGAATGTTTATTTCCTAAATTCAAAGTTGTCATCAATTCTCTATTACTGAATTCATAATTGATATACTCATAATTTTGTCTGGTGAGGGGTAAAATAACCCATCATTTTTCCATCACGTAATGCTATTCTTTTAAATATCAACATTTGCTTTGACCTGTATAACTTTATGAAACTAAGCTGCTTTACAGAGAATTGACTTTACATACCGTAAAATGTCTCTACAACAGGCTGTCGTACTTCTACAACCTTTGCTATAAGTTCAAATAACTGTGTGGCTAAATCTGCGTAGGTAACGTTAGCTCGTTTATCTTCAGGACCCATCACTTCTGCTAGTCTCATATTTTTATCAGCAGTGTCAGAAATCTGAAATGGTGTTTGAACTTGGTTATCCACTTTATAAATTAATTTTATACGTGTTTTGATTGGTTTAAAAAGTTGAGGTTATTTTCCAATGTACGGAATCTGAAAATAGACTTTGTTCTCAAGGCGTCGCATGCCGTTGTCATCAGGTGATTTTCTTTAAATGAGGCACCTTTGGGGTTATTTAAATTTATTTCCGATTATTTGCCTTATTTTGAAAAAATAAATATATTTTTCAATATCATAACAAAAAAAGTTTGAATTAATTTATAAGGATTACTCGGTGTGTACAACCTGATTGAGGTTATTTCTTTGTGAACCGAACAAAAATTGAGATCAATCCTTAAAAAGTAAAATCTGGAGTTTTTTTTCACGTTTTATTTATTTAACCGTAAACAGTCAAACTTGTATTCAACGATCACTGTTGGGACAAAGGAAAAATGCCTGCATAAGATATTAAACTGCTTAAATCAGACCGGTCAACCCAGATTGTTAGATACGGTTTGTAATGATTTGCGTGATTCTGGCACCA
>NZ_CDSC02000382.1 GCF_001298715.1 Bathymodiolus azoricus thioautotrophic gill symbiont | reverse complement strand
GGGCTAAGACTGGGTTTAAAAAATCGCCAAGTGGGTGAAAAGTGGGTTTCTGATGATTGTTCCTATTTATGCAAAGGTCTCTACTGACTTAATTCTGCCTTTGATAAGGCAATAATCCGCCACGCAGAGCGCAATAAAAATCCTGATAATATAATGGCAACTACACTATCGGGATAGCCAGAATCCGTTAGCCAAACTGCCCCTGAGGTTATTAATACTGATAAATTAACCATAATGTCGTTTTTAGAGCATTCCCAAACCGAAGTCATATTAATATCTTCGTTTCGATGGCGCCACAATATTAACAAGCAAAGGCTGTTTGCCACTAGCCCTAATAAGCTAAAAACACTCATTATCTCGAAAACAGGCAGGCTGGGCACAAAGAATTTGTAACCCACTTGCCCAATGATAAACAGCGCACTGAGAAGGATTAAAATACCTTTAAAATAAGCAACTTTGGCTTTGAATATTGCCCCTTGAGCCAGTGCATACAAACTCAGTGCATAAGTAACACTGTCACCAAAGTTGTCCAAACTGTCTGCCAATAATGCACTGGTGTTGCCTTGTATGGCTGCCGATCCAATAACAAAAAACATAGTGACATTGATGGCAAATACCCACCTTAGACTGGTGCGCTGATTTTTTTTATTGCTGTCTAAACTACAGTTGCTGTCACAACACTGCCCCATTAACTATTAATTGGTAAATTTATCCGTGGCTTCTTGCATGGCAGCCTTCAAGGTGCCCATTTCTGCCATTTCCACAATAATATCACCACCGCCAACAAGTTCGCCGTTCATATAGATTTGTGGGAAGGTTGGCCAATCGGCAAAAGCAGGTAAATTTTGCATCACTTCTTGATCCTCAAAAATGTTCACATAGGCAAATTCAACACCTGTTGATGCCAGTGTTTTTGCAGCGGTGGCTGAAAAACCACATTGTGGGAATTGTGGTGTGCCTTTCATATATAAAACGATTGCGGCACTGTCTACTTGCTTTTGAATTCTTTCTATTGCATCCATGTCTATCTCCTTAATATTTAATACCTGAGTATTTTACTCTTTTACTGCTTGAGAAATTGTGTACTTCTGCCCTTGCTTGAGTTTTTTGTAATTACCAAAAACAGATTTAAAATTATCTTTAATAAAATGTCGTAAGCCATTAATAGTAACAAAAGTAATCCTACCGCCTAGCTTGAGTGCATCAAAAGCATCATACAAAATAATACTTAACTGTTCTCTGCCGACTTTAGCGGGCACATTAGAGATGATTTGGTCAAAATAATTGTCTTTATTGACACTCAAAAACGCATCTGACAAATAGGCTTTAGTGTTATCAATATGATTGAGTTTAGCATTGGTGTTGGATAATTCAACCGCAATAAAATCCTTATCCACCATATGCACTTCACCCTTTGGGCAAGATTTAGCCACTGCTAAGCCAATTGGCCCATAGCCACAGCCAAGGTCTAGACACTTATCTGCCTCACCCACTTTCAAATATTTCATAAGTAATAGCGTACCATCATCAATCGAACGAGGTGAAAACACACCCCAGCGTGTTTTAAGCGTTAAATCATGGCTCAATAAATTGGTTTGAATGGTTAAATCTTGCTTGAGTTTGGGAATATCGCTACGAATAAACATATTATTTTTACGCCTGATTTTTGGTTTTCTTTTTCGCTTTGACATTAATTATCTGCGCCGCATTATCGCCAATATGCTCTTCGCCACGCATCTTTGCTAACTCAATCTGGCGTTGTCTTTCTTTATAACGATTGAGTTGTTCTGTAGAGCGTGTACCAAAACAGCGTGGACAAGAAACGCCTTTTTCGTAATGTCTGTGTTGCTTATCAACATCGGCAATCGGATAGCGACAGGCGTGGCATTGGTCATATTGCCCTTGCTCTAAATTATGCTTAACCGCAACACGCTCATCAAATACAAAACACTCGCCATCCCACATACTCTGAGCTTTATCAACCTCTTCTAAGTATTTCAAAACACCACCTTGTAAGTGATAAACTTCTTTAAAACCTTGTGATTTTAGATAAGCGGTTGACTTCTCACAACGAATACCACCCGTGCAAAACATTGCCACTTTCCTATCACGATATTGCTCTAAATGTTCTTTGGTATAAGCAGGGAATTCTCTAAAAGTCTCCGTATTTGGATTAATCGCACCTTGAAAACTACCGATGCCATACTCGTAATCATTGCGAGTATCAATCAACAACACATCAGGATCACTAATCAATGCATTCCAATCTTTGGGTTTAACATAAGTACCGACTGAGGCAAGCGGATCAATGTGTTGCACACCCAGCGTGACAATTTCTTTTTTAAGTTTAACTTTAAGTCGCTTAAACGGTAAGTTTTTACTATAAGAAAATTTAATCTCTAAGTTGTTAAAACGCCCATCATCTTCAAGAAATTTAAGAAATATATCAATTGCCTCTTGTGTACCAGCAACTGTACCATTCAAACCTTCTAACGCCAAAAGAAGGGTGCCTTTGATTTCCAAATCATCTATCAGTGCACGCAAAGGTTTGCGAAACACTTCAAAATCATCAAGACGAACAAATTGATATAAGGCACAAACGGTAAACATGCAAAAATCCCAAAACAAATTGCGTTATTTTACCATTTGAAATGTAAAATAAGGATTCTATGCTCAACTCAATTCATTCACCAACAGATATTAAGCAACTTGATTTAGATGAGTTACAGTCTTTAGCGGATGAAATCCGTGCATTTTTAATTGACAATGTACAAAAAACCGGTGGGCATCTTGCATCTAATTTGGGCACAATTGAAATGTCGATTGCCCTACATTATGTATTTGACACACCGAAAGACAGCGTTGTGTTTGATGTTGGACATCAAGCTTATACACACAAAATCCTCACAGGGCGTAAGGACAGAATGCATACTCTGCGTCAAAAAAATGGCCTATCTGGATTTACCAAAAGGCAAGAAAGCGAACACGACAGTTTTGGCGCTGGACATTCGTCAACTTCAATTAGTGCCGCTTTAGGCATTGCAATTGCCAATGGCATTAACCACGATGATGGCAAATCTATTGCCGTGATTGGCGATGGTGCGCTCACTGGTGGTATGTCGTTCGAAGCACTCAACCATGCAGGTGATAGTGAGGCAGATTTGCTAATTATTCTCAATGATAATGATATGAGCATCTCAAAAAATGTCGGTGCCATGAATAAATATCTAACCAAACTCATCTCTGGCAAGATGTATTCAACGATGAAAAACAAATCACTGGGTTTCTTAGAGAAAATGCCACGCATGCACAACTTCGCCAAACGCTCAGAAGAGCATCTTAAAGGCATGGTTTTACCCAGCACTTTGTTTGAAGAATTAGGCTTAGAATATTACGGGCCAATTGATGGACACGATTTACCTACCTTAATCAAAACTTTGCAAAACTTAAAAGCACAAAATAAACCTAGATTACTTCACTTAATTACCAAAAAAGGCTATGGCTTAGATAGTGCAGAAAATGACCCTTGTAAGTTTCATGGTATCGCACCTGCCTCTGATGGTTCAAGCACACTAGACAGTTACAGTCATGTTTTTGGACGCTGGTTAATCAACACCGCCAGCAACAATAAAGATTTAATAGCCATCACCCCTGCAATGTGTACTGGCTCTGGCATGAGTGAGTTTGAAGCAAACTACCCTGATCGGTATTTTGATGTGGGCATTGCCGAACAACACGCCGTTACTTTTGCAGGTGGCTTAGCCACGCAAGGGTTAAAACCTATTGTTGCTATTTATTCAACTTTTTTGCAGCGTGGTTACGACCAACTTATTCATGATATTGCCCTGCAAAATCTCAATGTTATTTTTGCCATTGACCGTGCAGGTTTGGTGGGTAGCGATGGTGCTACTCATGCAGGGTGTTTTGATTTAAGTTTTTTAAGGTGCATTCCAAATCTAACCATTATGGCACCAAGCAATGGTTTAGAGCTGTATCAAATGCTCAATACCGCCTTTAAAATGAAGTCACCTGTTTGTATTCGTTATCCACGAGGTGTGGCAAATATGGTGAAATATGAGACTCAAGACACAATAGAAATTGGCAAAGGTAATGTTTTGTTAAAAGGTGAGAAAATCGCTATTTTTGCTTATGGTAATAGAGTTGAAGCTGCCTTAGAAGCAGGCAAGGAGCTTGGGGCAAGTGTGATTGATATGCGCTTTGTAAAACCATTAGACGAGCCACTTGTTAGTAAAATAGCAAACGCACACCAGCAGTTGATTTCCATTGAAGATAATGCTATATCAGGTGGTGGAGGTAGTGCTATTAGTGAGTATCTACATCAGCAAAAAATCACCACACCTTTGCAAATTTTAGGCTTACCCGATAACTTTACTGAACAAGGCTCGCAAGAAGAATTGTATCAACAATATGAACTAACAGCACAGGGTATTATTAATGTCGCAAAATCATGAAAAAATTCCTAAAACACTATAGCCCTAATCCAAACGAATTAAAAAATCACAAACACTTAGGATGGCTTGGTAAGCATTTACACCATTCAAGTCTATGGAATTTTAATAGAAAATCTATTTCTAAAGCTTTTGCTGTGGGTTTGTTTTGTGCTTTTATTCCCGTGCCTTTTCAAATGCTTTTAGCGGCGCCAAGTGCTGTTATTTTTGCTGCTAACTTGCCAGTATCAATCGCTTTAGTGTGGATTACTAATCCTATTACCATGCCACCAATTTTTTATGGCTGTTATAAACTTGGTGCTTGGATTTTAGATGTCAGTATAGAAAAAGACTTTGTCATGTCATTAGAATATGTATGGCAAGTGTTTGGCACGATTTGGCAACCTTTCTTACTCGGTTGCCTGACATTGTCTATTATTAGCTCAACATTTGGTTATTTTGCCGTTCAACTTACTTATCGACTAAAAGCCTACAAAAGACTAAGAAGAAGTTAATTTTCGTCTGATTTGCATCTCTAACTGCTCAACCAAATCTTCATTGCTTACTTTAGAGTGTGTTAAACCATCAATATACATTAGATTAGGATCGCCACCTGTCAACCCAACCGATACCGCTTTGGCTTCACCTGGTCCGTTAACCACGCAACCAATCACTGCCACATCAATTGGCTCATTAATATCTTCTAGGCGCGCTTCTAATTCATTCACCACCTTAATCACATCAAACTTTTGTCGTGAGCAAGATGGGCAGGCAATCAAATTAACGCCTTTTTGTCGTAAGCCAAGTGACTTTAAGATATCAAATCCTACCTTGATTTCATCTACTGGATCAGAAGCAAGAGAAACACGGATAGTATCACCAATACCTTCTGCAAGAAGTAAACCCAAGCCAATAGAAGACTTTACTGAGCCTGCTCTGAGTGATCCTGCCTCAGTAATACCTAAATGCAAGGGGTTGTCAATTTGTGCTGCTAATTGTTTATAAGCAAAAACTGTCATAAATACTTCACTAGCCTTGAGTGATATTTTATAATTATCAAAACTCAGTTTATCTAAAATATCGATATGCCTAAATGCACTTTCCACCATGGCTTCAGGGGTAGGCTCGGTGTATTTCTTCTGCAAGTCTTTTTCCAAAGAGCCTGCATTAACACCAATACGAATGGGAATTCCGTGGTCTTTGGCTGATGCCACTACTTCTTTTATTCTGTCTTCTCGTCCGATATTACCTGGGTTAATACGCAGACAATCAGCACCATATTGAGCAACTTTGAGTGCAATTTTGTAATCAAAATGAATGTCGGTAATGAGCGGAATACTAACCTGTTTTTTTATTTCTTTAAAGGCTTCTGCCGCATCCATTGTTGGCACAGAGACGCGTACTAAATCAGCACCTGCATTTTGAATGGCTTGTATTTGTGCAACGGTTGCCTTAACATCATGTGTGTCAGTATTAGTCATACTCTGCACAGAAATGGGTGCATTGCCACCAATGGCAACATTACCAACAAAGATTTGCTTAGATTTTCTTCTTTTGATACTGTGGGTAGATTTCATTGCTGTTTTTTATAAAACTCATTCAGCTCATCCAAACTTTCTAGCATCTTAGGCTCTTCTGATCTTGGATTGCTTGTGGTAGTTTCAATATTAACAGGGATAGAGACAATTTTAACTACATCAGGCTCTGACTCTTTAACAACAATCAAGCCTGTGTTTAATTTTTTTGGTATTTGCTCATCGCTCAAAAAATAAACAACAACAACAACAACAAATATAACTAACAACATCCATAACTTAAAACCCCCACTTTTTTTTCTTTGCCCGGGGTGATATTCAATGCCTTCCATACCTATCATGTCATACCTCTTGTGCGTTTAGTCTTATCGACAACTTTACCGGCCAATTGCCCGCAAGCACCGTCTATATCCTCACCACGCGTGCGTCTGGTGGTAGTGCGAATACCATTATCAAATAAAACATCCTGAAATGATGCAATTGTAACCTTTTTTGAAGTCTTATATTGAGTTTCTGGAAAAGGGTTAAAAGGAATTAAATTTACCTTGGCTGAGATTCCTTTTAATAATAATGCTAATTTCTTAGCCTGAACAGTGCTATCATTTACCCCATCTAACATCACATACTCAAACAAAATATGGCGCTCTTGTGTGCCTGCATTTAAGTAATTTTTACAAGCTGATATCAGCTCTTTAATGGGGTATTTTTGGTTAATGGGTACCAACTCATCACGCAAAAGATCGTCCGGCGCATGTAAGGAAATTGCCAAACTCACCGACGTTCTATCTGCCATTCTCAATAGTGCTGGCACCACACCTGAAGTTGAAATGGTCACTTTGCGTCTAGAAAGCCCAAACGCTAAATCATCCAGCAACAAATCACATGCCGAGTACACCGCTTGCTCGTTCAACAAAGGCTCTCCCATCCCCATAAAAACCACATTAGAAATACGCCTATCTTTGTCACTTAAATACTGCTTGGCAATCATCACCTGAGCGATAATTTCTGCTGTTGTCAGGTTACGATTGAAACCTTGCATACCCGTAGAGCAGAAAGTGCACGCCAATGAACAACCTACTTGTGACGAAATACATAGTGTACCTCTGTCTTTTTCAGGAATATATACCGTCTCTATGAAATTATCTTTACCTGTGTCAATCACCCACTTAATCACACCATCTAGCGCATGACTTTGTTTCACTACTTCAGGAAGTTCAATACAAGCAACCTCATTAAGTTGTTCTCTTAATTTTTTACTTAAATTTAACATCTTATCAAAATCAAACTCATGATATTTATAAATCCACTGCATCAGTTGTTTAACGCGATAAGGTCTCTCTCCTAAAGTTTCGAAAAACTTGGTCAATGCTGTCTGATTAAGATTTAAAAGGTTTTGTTTGTTGTTTGGCATAACAAAAAAAGCACCCGAAGGTGCTTTTATTCTGCAAATGGTTAAATATTAACCGTTTACAGCATCCTTAAGTGCCTTACCTGCTTTAAATGCAGCCACTTTAGATGCAGCGATTTGGATAGTTGCACCAGTTTGTGGGTTACGGCCTGTGCGAGCAGCACGGTCTCTAACAACAAAAGAACCAAAACCAGTTAACTGTACGCCGTCGCCTTTAGACATAGCGCCAGAAATAGCTTCAGTTGTAGCATTTAGTGCGCGAGCCGCGTCTGCTTTAGAAAGGTTTGCTGTTGATGCAATTGCATCAATTAATTCAGATTTATTCATGTTTATCTCCTTGAGAGGTTTTTATTAAAAAATACTAAAAGTCTTTACCAGATAGGAGATGAAAACAATGACACACACTCAACATCTCAACAGTTAGTGTGCGCAATTATAGACAAAAAACCCCTATTGTGTCAATGTTTTTTAATAAAAAATGTATTTTTTCACTTGAGGCTTTCTTTTAACGCCCTTTGTTTGTCTCTTTTCCAATCTTTTTCTTTGATATCTTGACGCTTATCATGTGCCTTTTTTCCTTTAGCCACGCCGATTTCCAATTTAACATTGCCTTTAGACCAATACAACTTAAGGGGCACGACAGTAGCACCCTTCTGGTTGATTTTATCCTTGATACGATTAATCTCTAAACGATGTAGTAGTAGTTTTCGTGTTCGCGTTGGGTCTGCATTGACATGTGTAGAGGCACTTTTCAAAGGGGAAATATGGCTACCAAATAAAAATAGCTCGTTATTTTTCAAAATAACATAACTTTCTTTAATCTGCACTTTGTTGTCACGCAAGCTTTTTACTTCCCAACCTTTTAAAGAAAGTCCAGCTTCAAGTGTTTGTTCGATAAAATAGTCATGTCGTGCTTTTTTATTAACGGCAATTGTATTTGCATTTGTTTTTTTATTTTTCTTAGCCATTACTTATATTGTGCATCATATTTCTAAAAGTGCCATCGTTCCTTATTCCTGTGAGCAAATGTATCAACTGGTTAATCAGATTGACAAGTATCCACAGTTTCTCAACTGGTGCTCATCTGCTGATATTTTAAATCAAACCGAGCAAGAAATTACTGCTTCGGTTAGTATTAATAAAAATACATTCAAGCAGACCTTTACCACGCTCAATACACTAACACCAAATGTGCGTATTGATATGCAACTTAAAGACGGCCCCTTTAAGCAATTAAACGGTGCTTGGATTTTTACATCACTAAATGATAATGCTTGCAAAATAAACCTTGAATTAGAATTTAGTTTTGCCTCAAAGCTAGTTGATATGGTAATCACTCCTGTCTTTACTTCAATCTCCAATACACAACTTGATGCTTTTATTGAGCGTGCTAAGCAAATCTATGGGTAATCATGCGTCTGTTATTTTGTTTAACAAACCATTCGGAATACTGTGTCAGTTTAGTGGCAATGAGAAAAACTTATCTAACTTTATTAATGAAAAAGGTTTTTATCCAGCGGGACGCCTCGATAAAGATTCGGAAGGTTTGATGATACTCACTGATGATGGCAAACTGCAACACCAAATCTCAAACCCGAAGTTTGATAAGGAAAAAACCTATCTTGTACAAGTAGACGGTAAAGTTACTCATGATGCGATTGCTCAATTGAGCCAAGGCGTAGCATTAAAAGATGGACTGACTAAACCTGCCAAGGCAAGTGTCGTTCAACAGCCTGATTGGCTTTGGAGCAGAAACCCATCAATACGCAAACGCAAGAATATTCCGACTTCGTGGATTGAGCTTAAAATCACTGAGGGAAAAAACCGCCAAGTTAGACGCATGACTGCTCATGTTGGTTTTCCAACACTTAGATTGATTCGTACACAAATTGGCGATTGGAAGTTAAATAATATAAAACTAGGAAAATATGAATGCCTTTGAACTGACACACCAAGCTTTAATGAGTAATGTTATTGATGACAAAATCAAACTCACCCAGCAACTACAATCACTTAGCATTGACCAGAAACTGAATTATAAAGCCACACAGAAGATCCAGAAAATACCCAACCCAGGTAGACCTAAGAAACCTGAGTTGGTAAGGTTTCAATCAGTGCCGCAGCGAGACAAATCAAACCTTGGTCTTATTAAAACCATTCATGCAATTTGTCATATTGAATTTAATGCAATCAATCTTGCCTTGGATGCTGTATATCGATTTCAGGATATGCCTAAACAATTTTACCAAAATTGGATTAAAGTGGCTTTTGAAGAATCGCAGCACTTTACGCTGATTAGTAATT
>NZ_CDSC02000392.1 GCF_001298715.1 Bathymodiolus azoricus thioautotrophic gill symbiont | reverse complement strand
TGTAGGTAAAACTTATTTTTGGCATAAATTTATAACTGCCTATAAAATTTGTTTTCGGCATAAAAATAAAACTGCCTATATTTCTTTATTTGGTAAAGAGACAATTGCAGACATTCGAACAGATATATCTTTACAAGTTATTTCTAAAGGTGAAGAAAATTTAAAAAAATTTGTAAAAAGTATAAATGTAGAAATCCCATTTATTAATATTAATCCTTCGGCATTGCTAACTTTGTTTAAGAAGCAGGATTTCAAGAATATTGTTGTGTGTTTTGATGATTTTGAAAGATTATCGCCATCAATAAAATTAGAAGAAGTTTTGGGGCTTATAGCCGAACTAAAAGAACAAAAAGAATGTAAAGTTGTGATGATTTTAAACGAAGGAAAGCTGGGGGATAACAAGGAGACACTTGATAAATATAAAGAAAAGTTGATTGATTATGAATTTAGTTATGCTCCAAGACCCTTTGAATCGTTAAAAATATTGCAAGATAAATTAACAGCCTTTAAAGAGTATCCACTACAAGATTATTTAACAAAACATAAGATAAACAATATACGAATTATTAGCCGAATTATTAACGCATTAAATGATTTTTATTTTATTCAGACTGATATTCAAGATGCACCAGAAGTTGAAACTGAAATAGTGAGTCGTATTATCGAAGTTTCCGCTATTAATGCGCAAACCGCTTCTTTTGATGAGTTTATAGAATATGCCAATCAAAAGTCATTATCTGAGACTAATGAGTCTGATAAATTTAGAGAGGATAAAAAGTATGAATATTTGTTATCTTTGATTAAGGGTGAGGATTGCTGGGGTAAGGCTGATTTCTTAAAAAGTAATGTTGCGTCTAACCTTCGTGAATATTGTCAAACTTCACTTATTGATGAACAATTTTTTAAAGAAATTATTAAATCTGAAATTAATGATCGATATCCACATTCTGTATGGACAAATATTCGAACAAGAGATGAAAAGCATTCATATGTTATGTCGTATGATAAAGGTCAGTATGTGTCGGAATTATGGGAGATTTTACAAAAAGAGGAAAGTAAAATGATTATCGCTGAAGATACATATTTACATCCTGGCTATTTTATACACCAAATTAAGAAATTAGAAGATCTAGATATTAAAAATAAAGAACAGTATCATAACTTTGCTCTTAAATGTTTAAAGGATTTCATTGAAAATAATTTTAGTTGGATGCAAGATGCTGAGCCTAAAAATAGGCCTGGTCTGCAGGAAATTTTTGAATTTGATGAGCAATTATCTAATTATTACGAACAATGTATTAACATAGATAATCAAAATTCTACTGACTCAATTGAAAAAAT
>NZ_CDSC02000390.1 GCF_001298715.1 Bathymodiolus azoricus thioautotrophic gill symbiont | reverse complement strand
TGATATTTAGCATTATGGCCAATATTTGTTATTTTTTTGCATGCCTTTAATGCAGATAATTATTATACTGCCTGAATTTAAATTCTAAACGCAACTTTTTGTTGACTAATACCTAATTCAAATGCCATTTTCTTAGGCGGGTGTTATCTAAGCGAACCATTGGCTACTCATTTAACCATCGCTCCTATGATAGGTGCTGCGGGTTGGTAAGGGGAGTTTTGGCTTCTAGTTGTTTTACAATTTTCTGATGACAGGTAAATTCTTTGCTATTGTTAGGCGTTCGTTAGGGCATAAGTGTGTTTGACTGACATTGCCCCCTTCATGTACAGCATGAGAAAAAATGACTGAAAATTAGAAGTTAACAATAAGATTAACAGAGGTGCGATTAAATTTAGCATCTGAGCCGTTAATATTGAAACTTCTAAAGGCATCGGCATGGATTTTATGCTTGGCATGCTCCAACTCTAAATTATAATTTTCGTTGAAATTAATACCTACTTTAGCGCTAATATAATGCCCATCAACTTTGGTTTTCCCTTTCGTTCCATAATCAGCCCCGCCAGGAGTGCCACTATAGTAAGATTTATGCCAGTTACCTTTAATTTTGGCATAACCTAATCCAATGTAAGGGGTGGATTTATTAATGGCTGTAAAGTTATACAATCCCCCTAAATAAAGATCAGTAGTTTGCATATATGAGGAAGGAGAAGACACCACAACATCTACTGGACCAGCCGTCGTATTCTTTTTAAAAGCACTGCCATCATCATGAATGAGTGCTGCATCTTGGGTTGGCATTTTAATTTTAGTAAAGTAAAGCCCCAGTTCGTAGCCAAAACCAACTTTTGGCGTGTATCTTAAATTGTAACCAACAGAACGGGCATCGGAAATCTTCCCATCATAGACTGTAGCATTTTTTTCAGTAATAGCGTCAGGGTTGTTGCCAACAAAATCACTAAAATTTTGATGTTTTCCAGAAATATCTGCATCAATACTACCGATAGATTGACTTAAATAAACCCCATGTTTAAGCGTCATTTTTGCTTGCACTTGAGAGATAGCGACAATTAGAAAGATAGTTGTTAGTGTTGTTTTTAACATTTTATTACGCCTTTTAAATTTTATAAATTAAACTGTTGATCATTTATTACCAAATCAGATAATAAAATTGGCATTATATCAGTTGACCCTTGGGCTAAATGGAATTTTTTAGCGCTCTTTAAACAAAAAAATCACACAGGTGCTTGCCATACACGACATTGAGGCTAGGGGCGCTCATTTTTGACGGAAATTTTATTTTGTGCTTTAAGGAGACCTTTGCATAAATAGGAACAATCGTTAGAAACCCACTTTTCACCCACTTGGCGATTTTTTAAACCCAGCCTTAGCTCTGCTAGGACAAGGTTTAAAGAAATCACCAATTGGGCAAAAATTGGATTTTGCTAATCATTCCTATTTATGCAAAGGTCTCTTAAGATGACAACTCAAAAGAGCAATTGATTTCATCAAATCCAAATCCTCGAGATTGTAAAAACCGTTGTTGTTTGGATTTTTCTTTGTAATTACTTGGGGAGACTTCGCCATATTTTGACACTCTAACTTCTTTTGCTAAGGCGAAAAAATCATACGCAGACAAATCAAAATTATCAATGCCTCGTTGTTTGAGGTCCATGGCTATTTTGATCGAACCTTTGCCTTGATTGAAACGCATTTGAACAAATTCATTGGCAAATCGTTGGTCAGATTGATAATTTTGGCTTTTGAGCTTGTCCAATGCTTGCTCTATGTCATCTGCTTGATACTGCTGCGCAAGTTTGTTAGTGAGCTCCAAATAAGAATGCTCGCGTCTAGCGAGCATTTCTAAAGCACTGTTATAAACCGTTTTACTTAGAGCCTGCATCCTGATTTATATCATCTTCTGGCGTTAGTATTTTTTGCTTGATTTTTTCTTCCAAATCTAGACTCATTTCTGGATGTTCTTTTAAATAATCTCGTGCGTTATCTTTGCCTTGCCCAATTCTTTCGCTACCAACACTATACCATGCACCTGCTTTATCCACCAAACCATGCTTTACACCCAAATCAATAATTTCACTTTCACGAGAAATACCCTCATTGTAAAGAATTTGAAACTCAGCTTGTTTGAATGGTGGTGCTACTTTGTTTTTTAAAACTTTAACACGGGTTTCGTTGCCTAGAATTTCATCGCCTTTCTTAATCGCACCAATGCGACGAATATCCAAACGCACTGAGGCATAAAACTTCAGTGCATTGCCACCTGTCGTGGTTTCAGGGTTGCCAAACATCACGCCAATTTTCATACGCAATTGGTTAATAAAAATCACCATGGTGTTGGTTTTTTTAATATTAGAGGTGAGTTTTCTCAAAGCTTGAGACATTAAACGCGCCTGCAGGCCCATATGTGATGCACCCATTTCACCTTCAATTTCCGCCTTAGGTGTAAGTGCTGCAACAGAGTCAATCACGACAACATCCACACCACCTGAGCGCACTAGCATATCAGTAATTTCTAACGCCTGTTCGCCTGTGTCAGGTTGGGAGATTAATAGCTCATCTGTATTAACGCCTAATTTTTTAGCATATTGTGGATCAAGTGCATGCTCTGCATCGATAAAAGCCGCGGTGCCGCCGAGTTTTTGCATCTCAGCAATTACATGTAGGGTTAAGGTGGTTTTACCTGAGGATTCGGGACCATAAATTTCAATCACACGCCCACGGGGCAAGCCACCAATACCAAGTGCAATGTCTAAACTTAAACTACCTGTAGAAACTGCCTCAATATCAGTATTGGCTTCTGCATCACCCAGAAACATAACTGAACCCTTTCCAAATTGCTTATCGATTTGCGTTAATGCAACTTTTAGAGCTTGCTTTTTCTGTTCATCCACGGTGTTTCTCCTTAGGTAAAATGTGATGTAATTATATACGAAATATTATGACAACTTTTTCAAAAAATGACACGCATTTTATGTCACTAGCACTCCAACTCGCACGCAAAGGTCGATACGGCGTTGCATCTAATCCTATGGTGGGGTGCGTGATTGTCAAAGACAACAAAATTCTCGCTGAAGGCTATCATCAAACTTTTGGTAAGGCGCATGCAGAAATTAACGCACTCACACAAATCAATCACCAAACTGATGGTGCCACACTGTATGTGACTTTAGAGCCGTGTGCACATCAAGGTAAAACGCCGCCATGCGCTCAAACCATCATTGATGCAAGTGTAAAAGAAGTGGTAATTGCTACGCTTGATCCCAATCCTTTGGTGAGTGGCAAAGGCGTAGCAATATTAGCAGATGCAGGTATTGTTGTTAGAACTGGTTTACTTGAAAACGAGTCCAAAGAACTCAACCGTGGCTTTATCAAACGCATGGAAACAGGCCTGCCTTTTGTCACTTGTAAAATCGCCATGAGCATAGATGGGAAAACTTCTATGGCATCTGGGCAAAGCAAATGGATTACGGGCAAAGAAGCAAGGCAAGATGTGCAAAAATTACGCGCTAAAAATCAAGCCATACTTACTGGCTCTAGTACAATATTGGCAGATAATCCATTAATGACAGTGCGCCTTGATGGTGTTGATAGTACGCCACTTCGTGTTGTTATTGATGGCAAAAACCAAATTACTGATACCACGCTCAAGATATTTTCCAATGATGCTAATACCAAAATTTTCAATAGCGGAAATACTCAACTTAATAAGGCTGGAAAATTAGATTTGCATCATGTCTTGGTGCAATTGGCACAACAAAATATTAATAGCGTCTTGCTAGAAGCGGGCCCTAAATTGATTGGTGCTATGGTAGAAGAAGGGCTGGTGGACGAATTTATCTTCTACACCGCACCAATATTAATGGGCAGTCATGCCACTTCAATGATGGCGCTTGCCATTCAACAAATGGATGAATGTTTGGCACTCAATATTAGAGATATTAGAATGGTGGGTAACGACATTAAAATAACAGCAATACTAAAGTGAGCATGGCATCATTAACAAATAAAAATATCATCTTAGGTGTTAGTGGCTCAATTGCCGCTTACAAAGCGCCTGACATTGTTCGTCGCTTGCAAGATTTGGGTGCTGAGGTGCGCGTCATACTCACTCAAGGTGGCTCGCAGTTTATTACTGAGTTATCATTACAGGTGACTTCGAGAAACAAAGTGCATGATAATCTCTGGGACAAGGAAGTTGAGCTCTCCATGGGACATATTGAATTAGCCAAATGGGCAGATGCTATTTTAATTGCACCCACCAGTGCCAACACCATTGCTAATCTAGCCTCAGGAAAGGCTGATGATTTACTGAGTAGTGTCGTCTTGGCGAGTGATTGCCCAATACTTATTGCACCTGCTATGAATCAACAAATGTATGCTTCTGCTAGTGTGCAAGCAAACTTGAAAACATTGACTAAGCACCAAACTTTAATCATTGCGCCTGAGAGTGGCAAGCAGGCTTGTGGCGATATCGGTGAAGGTCGCTTAGCCCAACCCATTGATATTGCTAAGCAAGTTGGGAATATTTTTCAAACTACCAAACTCAGTGGCAAAAAAGTCCTAATTACCTTAGGTGCAACCATTGAGGCGATTGACCCTGTTAGATATCTATCCAATCATTCAAGTGGCAAGATGGGTTCAGCACTCTCAGATGCTTGTATTGAAGCTGGGGCACAAGTGACATTAGTACACGGCAATATCAGTGTCATACTCAATCAAAAAGCGCAGATAATATCAGTAATGAGTGCTAGAGAAATGTACCAATCAGTCATGGACAACATTGCTGGGCAAGATATCTTTATTGCTTGCGCTGCGGTGAGTGATTATTCGACAAAAAATATTGAAAAAAATAAAATTAAGAAATCTGAAAAAACACTAATTTTAGAATTAACATTCACCAAAGACATTTTACAAGCAGTCTGTAAATTAACACAAAAACCTCTATGTATTGGCTTTGCCGCAGAGACACAAAATTTAGTTGAAAATGCCCAAAACAAGTTAAAAAATAAGGGCTGTGATGCCATTATTTTAAATGATGTTTCTAGGTGTGATTTAGGCTTTAAAAGTGATGAAAATGAGGTGTTGTTTTTAACCCAAGAAAACAGTATAAAAATTGAAAAAAATAGCAAACAAAAATTGGGTCGAAAAATCATTGAAATACTCAGTGAACAATTTTTCTAAGATAAAAAACCTTGTTAAATCAACACTCAATAGAGTTACCCACAAATATGTGGATAACTCTGTTAATATCTCTATAAAAACAAGTAAAAACATTGATATATTGCGCTTTCTTATGGTTTTGAATAAAAAACAATCATTTATTTTTTTTAATTAAAAATCAATAATTTATAAAAAAATGTAAAAAAATAATTTTGATAAATATGTCATTTTTTTACTTTTTTCCCATTATGGGGAAAACTTTTTAAGTTTCACGCATTAAATCAGGTGTTTCACAGAATATTGGCGTATTCTAAACTGATGAGATTGCTAAAAATTATGATGTTATTTTATGTCCACTACTTATGCTAATTTACGCCCTTAGTTTCTTACTTGGGATTGGGTTATTTTCACTCAAAAATACACTGCAAATCAGCCCTATGGAATGGGTGGTAATTTTTGCGATATTTTTAACGATTTTCACGACATTTAAACACCACAAACCGCTAAGTTTAAATTTAGCGATTTTGGTACTTGGTTTTGCTTGGATGGGGGTTGTATCAACACAAATCTTAAGTGCTAAAATTCAAGATAATTACCTCAATAAGCCAATTCTTGTCAGAGGTGAAATTGTTGAATTGCCAGAAAAAACTTCACGCAGTACGAAATTTATTTTTAAAGCAAGCTCTCCTTTTCAAGGACGCTTAAAATTAACTTGGTATAGTCATTATAACAATAAAACCATCCTCTCCAAAGTACCTAACTTACGCACAGGGGAATCTTGGCAATTACTACTAAAATTAAAACACAATAATGGTTATCAAAATCTAAATAGTTTTGATTATGAAAAATGGTTATTCTACAAACGCATTAATGCCACAGGTTATGTGCGTACTTCATCTGATAATCAGCGCATTAATACCGATGATGGTGCATTTTCAATAGATAAAGTTAGACAAGATATTCGCTATTTACTCTCACCACAAATAGAAAAAAAGACATTTAGCGGTGTAATTAATGCA
>NZ_CDSC02000453.1 GCF_001298715.1 Bathymodiolus azoricus thioautotrophic gill symbiont | reverse complement strand
AAGGGCAGCAAAGGCATATGTATTTGAATAAATCTTGGTATAGCCTTTGCCATTGGGTGCGTCTGCGCCCCCAGCAAATGAATCTCCCCACGCTACGATTGAACCATCAGCTCTAAGGGCGGCAAAAGCATTAGTATTCGAATAAATCTTGGTATAGCCTTTGCCACTGGGTGTTTTTTTGCCTCCAGTACTTGATCCGCCCCACGCCACGATTGAACCATCGGCTTTAAGGGCAGCAAAGGCATATTCATTTGAAGAAATTTCGGTATAGCCACTGCCATCGGGTGCGTTTGCGCCTTTATTATTTGGACTACCCCACGCCATAATTGAACCATCGGCTCTAAGGGCAGCAAAGGCATCAGTAGTTGAATAAATCTTGGTATAACTGCCAGCGGGTGCATTTATGCCTCCAGTATCTGGATCGCCCCACACCTTGATTGAGCCATCATGTGCAAGGGCAGCAAAGGCATATGTATTTGAATAAATCTCGGTATAACCTTTGTCAACGGGTGCACCTGCACCTCCATTATCTGAGTTGCCCCATGCCTTGATTGAGCCATCGGCTCTAAGAGCGGCAAAGGCACTAGCGGTTGAGGAAATCTTAGTATAACCTTTTTTAGTGGGTGCATTGGGTGCGTCTGTACCTCCATTTTTTAAGCTGCCCCATGTCGAAATTGAGCCGTCAGCTTTAAGAGCAGCAAAGGCAAGTGTATTTGAATAAATCTTGGTATAGTCATTACCAGCGGGTGCTTTTTTGCCTCCAAAATGTGGGTTACCCCACGCCATGATTGAGCCATCGGCTTTAATGGCGGCAAAAGCCG
>NZ_CDSC02000386.1 GCF_001298715.1 Bathymodiolus azoricus thioautotrophic gill symbiont | reverse complement strand
ATTTTAGTCTCAATTGATGGTGTGTCAATTGACGGCACCGGATCAATAATCACTTGGTCCATCACACTCTCAGATTTTTCCTCTGTACTTATCGGTGTGGCAAGATATGCCAAGGTCAAACTGGTGATAAAAAAACCAACAGCAATGCTGACAGTTAATTTATACATAAATGAATCTGCGCCGCGTGCACCAAACACGGAACCTGAAGCGCCAGCACCAAAAGCAGCACCTGCATCGGCACCCTTACCATGCTGCATTAAGATAAGTGCGATTAGACCAAACGCCAACAACATATGAATAATTAAAACAACTTGAAATGACATAATAATTAACCCACCTTACAAATACGCAAAAAATCATCAGACTTTAATGATGCCCCGCCAATCAAACCACCGTCAATATCTTCACAGGCAATTAACTCGTCTGCATTACCAGAATTCATACTACCACCATAAAGAATAGGTGTTGATTGCGCTATATCCGCATCACTTTGTGCCAAAATCTCACGAATATAGGCATGTGTGTCTTGCGCCTGTTGTGGTGTTGCAGTAACGCCTGTGCCAATCGCCCAAACTGGCTCGTAAGCAATAATAATATTTTTGAAAACCTCAATACCAACACGCTTAATCACGGCATTAATTTGTCTTGCCACCACGGTTTCTGTATCGCCAGCTTCCCTTTCTTCTAATAATTCACCAATACAAAATAGTGGTGTCAGCCCATTGTCCAGTGCAACTTGTACTTTTTCAGCAACCATCTCATCACTCTCGCCGTATAGGCTTCTACGCTCTGAATGTCCAACAATAACATACTCAGAGCCAAAATCTTTAAGCATATCTGCACTCACTTCACCTGTAAAAGCACCTGAGGCATTAACATTGAGATCTTGTGCACCTATCTTTAGTTGTGAGTGCGCTACTAAAGCCTCAACCTGACACAAATAAGGATAAGGCACACAGACAATAACTTCTGATTTAACATCTGGCATACCTTCAAGAACACCCAACACCAATGTGTTAACTGTCTCTTTTGAGGCGTTCATTTTCCAGTTACCTACTACGATTGTTTGACGCATAATACTTATCTAATATAGAAATTGAGCAATGTTACTCTAATTAGACACAAAAATCAATCAGTGCTTAGATTTTGAACCAAAATAAAGCGCCAAGGAAACCATTAAAATACCAAGTGAAAAATACACTAAATCTAGCGCACCTGTAAAAGTCATTGACAAAGAAACCTCAAAAAAAGTAACCACTAAAATCATTAAAATGACTTTGGAAAGCTTCGCTTTCAAATCATCAAGCGAATTAATCTCCAATACTTTCGAGCAGTCACTGTTTTTAGCCTCATCAATATCACTAATAAACAGCTCATACAAACCTAACGCAAATATTAACAAAATAGTTGCCAACAAAAATCCATCAATAGAACCCACCGTGTGTGCAACCATTTCAATTTTTAATATTTTTCTAGCCTCAGCCGTTGCGCCTAAATACTCACCTGCATGCATAAACAATGAACCAACATCAATAGCAGTAATCACAAACAACACCAGCGATAACAACAATGAGGAAAGCACTGCTGCAAGCACCATAAAACGCGAATTCCACAAAAACTTTTCAAAATATTTTTCAACCAATTTCATTTATCAACCCTTAATTCAAAAGACAAAAGTTTAGTATATCATTAATTTGTTTTAATAAAACAAAAACACGGCTAAAATAATCTTTTAATTGCGCTCACTCAAAAGCCTTATGTCAAAAACTTGGAAAAAATGTTTAGAAACCTTAAAAGATACTGTGCCAGTCGGGCAATTCAGTGTCTGGATTAAACCATTAAAAACACAAGAAAAAAACGGCACTTTAACAATATTGGCGCCTAACGATTCAGCGGTAATGTATCTTAAAAAAAACCTAAAACAAAAAATTAAAACTGCTATTGCGCAGCACGATAAAAGTCTGAAGATTTTGATTGGAGTTGTGGCTCAGCCACAGGCAAAAAAGCAACATACAACACCCCTTCTAGATGACTATACTTTTGAAAATTTGGTTTTAGGTAATGCCAATCAAATAGCCTACGGCGCCATTCAACAAATCGCGGAAAACCTTAAAAATTCTCCTTACAACCCTTGTATTGTTTATGGTAGCTCAGGGTTAGGAAAAACACATTTAATGCAAGCTGCAGGACATCTAGTAAAAGAAAAAAAACCTAAAGCCAAAATTATTTATATGCCGTTGATGGATTTTGTTAGAAACATTACCACCAGTCTTCGCCACAATACCATTGAAGATATTAAGTCTTATTACCAATCTGCTGACTTATTGTTGGTAGATGATATTCACTTAATTGCTGGTAAGGAAAAATCTCAAGAAGAATTTTTTCATATTTTTAATTTTTTATTTAATACAAAAAAACAAATTATATTCACTTGTGACCAGCCACCAAAAAATATTAAGTCTTTAGAGGAGCGCTTAAAAACAAGGTTTTCCCAAGGTTTAAACCTACTTTTAAAACCACCGGAATTAGAAATGCGTGCTGCTATTTTACTCAAAAAGGCACATAACGAAAAAATCAATATTGAACTTACCGAAGATATGGCGCTTTATATTGCAGGTAATATAGATTCAAATGTACGAGATTTAGAAGGTGCATTATTAAAACTTAAAGCATTCATTGATTTTTCTAAACTACCCAATCTTATCATTACCAAAGAGATTATCGATACCGCGCTAGGGGATTTAATTAAACCACAAGCTGTGGATGTTGATATTAACGATATACAAAAAGAGGTTGCCAAACACTACGGCATTACTATATCAGATCTAAGCTCAAAAAGTCGAAAACAACATACTGTTTTAGCGCGACAAGTGGCAATTTTTATAGCACACGAGCTTACAAATTTATCATTAGCAAACATTGGAAAACATTTTGGAAATCGAGACCATTCCACAGTTTTACATGCTATTAAAAAAATTAAATTAAAGGCTGAAGAGACTGAAACAAAAAGTAATTATGAAGTAATTAAATTAAAATTAGCCAACTTATAAACATTATCCACAATAACTTTTCCAACTAACTGTTGATAATTTTAACAACTTAATAAAATATTACATATTGTAAACATAACTCTGAGTTTTTACATAAAATAACTACTAAATTATCAACAACTTAATTTATTGTTTTTAAAAGAAATTACCATGTTTTCAACAAAGAAATACACCTCTAATAATAATACTACTATTTAATTAAGAAAATTACTTATGAATATACAACTTACAGTAGACGAATTACTGGAACCTTTACAAACAGTCATTGGTGTTGTTGAAAATAAACCAACATTACCTATTCTCTCACATGTGCTAATTCAATTAAAAAATGGCGAACTAACTTTAACCACCACTGATATGGAAATTGAGCTCCACGCATCAAAAAAAATTCAGTCCCAAGAAGAAGTTAGTTTTACAATTTACGCAAAAGATTTGATTGATATTATTCGTAAATTAAAAGAAGACACAGTTATTGAATTTATTATTGAAAAATCTAAAATTTACATGAAAACCAATAATAATTCATTTGAACTTAATACTTTCAATACACAAGATTTTCCAGAATCACCAAAAATCATTGATAGTGAAACAGTTAATATCAATCGTACTGTTTTAAAAGATCTTATTAAAAAGACATCCTTCTCAATGGGTAACCAAGATATTCGTGCTTATCTAAATGGTTTATATTTTGAAGTAAATAAAGACAATATTATCGTAGTGGCAACAGATGGCCATCGTCTATCAATTGGTGAAATTAAACAAAATAACAATCTAACCAGTAAAAAAACCGTTATCCTACCAAGAAAAGCAGTATCAGAACTAAACAAAATTTTAGAACATGATGGCGATGAAAATATTGATATACATCTTTCAGAAAATTACTTCCATTTAAAAACTGATGGTGCAACTGTGGTGAGTCGTTTAATTGATGGTAATTTTCCTAATTATGCACAAGTAATCCCAACCAACTATGAAAATACAGCGATTATTAATCGTCAAGAATTTTTAGATAATCTACAACAAACTTCAATTTTTGTTGAGGAACGAACCAAAGGAGTTAAATTAGCATTTAAAGACAATCAAATTAATATATTTTCTCATTCAGAACGAGGTCAAGCTAAAGCCAAAGTTGATGTTAAAAATTTCAACAAAGAAACAGATATTGCTTTTAATATTAATTATTTAATGAGTGTTCTAGAAATTCTAACCACTGACGAAATTAATATGGTTTTACCTAGTGAAAACTCTCAATCTTGCCTATTAAGCAGTATTGATGATGAAAGTTATCAATATGTTGTTATGCCAATGAAAATCTAATTTATTGATTTAAGTCTTTATTGTGGCTATTATCAATAAATTATCTATCCATCAATTTCGTAATCTAACTGCTCAATATATTACACCTTGTGAAAATATTAATTTGTTTATCGGGGGTAATGCGCAAGGAAAAACCAATCTAATAGAAGCAATCTATTATTTAGGTCACAATCGTTCTTTTAAAACAAAAACCATTAAAGAGGTTATTAATTTTGATACTGATAAGTTTCAATTGGATGCAGAAATTGATGACAATAGAATAAAACTTGAAAAATCAAAAATCAAAAATACCATTAGTATTAATCAACAAAGGATTACCAACACTTCACAATTAAGTCAAATATTACCCATTCAAATTATCACTCCAGATAAAGGATTTATTGTAAATGGTACGCCTAAAAACAAGCGCTCTTATTTAGATTGGGGAGTGTTTCACGTGAAACCAGAAATCTCTAAAGTCTTTAAAAACTATCATAAGATACTAAAAAATATTAATACTTTATTGGCTAACAATCAAATCAATGAGTTGGATTTCTGGTTTTTAGAACTGGCAAAAACTGCTGCTGTTATCAGTAAGAATCGTTTGGATTATTTACAACAACTTAAACAAATTTCATTATCTAACCAAACTAAAGAACTAGAGTCGTTAATGGATTCATTAGGTGAATTTAATTACCAGTTTTCTTCTGGTTGGCTAAAAGAAGTTAATGAAACTGATGAACAAAGTATTTATCAATATTTAAATAAAAATAAATCTTTTTTATTGCGTGTTAAGCATTTAAATTATGGCCCCCATAAGGCTAATATTGATTTTTCTTTTAATGATAAAAGTGAATGCTTTCTTTCAAGGGGCGAACAAAAAACTTTGTCTATTATTTTTTGGCTAACCCAAGTTGTTTTATTATCCAACCTTAAGATAAAACCTATCGTCCTAATTGATGATTTATCATCTGAATTAGATGAAGAAAAAATTAACAGTATTTTGCATTATTTAAAATCCTTAAAAATGCAAACTTTTATAACCGATATTAGTCATAATTTATCTACAATTAATCAAATCAATCCTATGATATTTCAAATTAAAAATGGTGAGATTAAACAAAGCGACTGATTTTAGTATATTCCTTTTAAATCAACACATTCAAACCACACAATGGTTTAAATAAAAACACAGCCAAAAACCTTATTTTTAGGTTTCTCATGGTATAATTAATTATTTTTTTCGAGCGTCTATGTCTGAAGAACAAACACAAGAATATCAAGCCTCTAATATTAGAGTTTTAAAAGGTCTTGATGCGGTTAGAAAGCGTCCAGGAATGTACATTGGTGATACTGATGATGGGACAGGTTTGCACCATATGGTATTTGAGGTAGTTGATAATGCTATTGATGAGGCCTTAGCTGGGCATTGTTCAAAAATTAATATTATTATTCATGAAGACCAATCGGTATCAGTCTCTGATAATGGTCGTGGTATTCCAACTGATATTCACCCTGAAGAAGGTATAAGTGCAGCTGAGGTTATTATGACAATATTGCATGCAGGCGGTAAGTTTGATGATAATTCATATAAGGTATCTGGTGGTTTACATGGTGTGGGTGTTTCTGTTGTAAACGCCCTATCTGAAACTGTACACTTAACCGTATATCGCGCAGGTGAAATTCACGAACAACATTATACTTTAGGTGTGCCAAATGCGCCAATGGCAGTCACAGGCAAAACAGACGCTACTGGGTCAACTATTCACTTTAAACCAAGTCCTGAAGTTTTTGCGATTACTGAATTTAAGTACGATATTTTAGCCAATCGTGTGCGCGAGTTATCGTTTTTAAATTCAGGTGTTCATATTGAAATTGAAGAGATTGCAACAGGTCGTAAAGATATATTTAAATATGAAGGCGGTATTACTGCTTTCGTTGCACATCTTAACAAAGCTAAAAATCCAATTCATAATGATATTATCACCATCTCAGCTGAACGCGACAATATTGAAATTGATGTTGCCTTGCAGTGGAGTGATGCTTATCAAGAAAGTATTTACTGTTTTACCAATAATATTCCTCAGCGTGATGGCGGTGCTCACTTAGCAGGTTTTAGGGGTGCACTGACACGAACACTGAATAATTATATTGATAATTCAGGCATAGCAAAAAAAGAAAAAGCCGCAATTACTGGTGAAGATACACGAGAAGGTTTAACTGCCATTGTTTCAGTGAAAGTACCAGACCCTAAATTCTCATCGCAAACCAAAGATAAATTAGTATCAAGTGAAGTGCGTACCCCTGTTGAATCAGCACTTAACGAAAAATTGGGTGAATATTTTTTAGAAAATCCAAGTGAAGCAAAAATCATTGTTGGTAAGATTTTAGAGGCTTCGCGTGCTCGTGATGCAGCGCGAAAAGCTAGAGAGATGACTCGTCGTAAGGGTGCACTTGATATCGCCGGTTTACCGGGAAAATTGAGCGATTGTCAAACCAAAGACCCAGCTGAGAGTGAAATTTTTTTAGTGGAAGGTGATTCAGCGGGTGGTTCTGCCAAACAAGGTCGCGACCGTCGCACTCAGGCGATTTTACCGCTCAAGGGTAAAATCCTCAATGTTGAAAAAGCGCGTTTTGAAAAAATGTTAGGCTCTGCTGAAGTTGGTACTTTAATTACCGCACTTGGTTGCGGTATCGGTAAAGAAGAATATGATATTGGAAAATTACGCTATCACAAGATCGTGATTATGACAGATGCTGATGTTGATGGTGCGCATATTCGAACTTTGCTGTTAACTTTCTTTTATCGTTATTTACCTGAATTGATTGAAAATGGCTATTTGTATATTGCACAACCACCTTTATACAAAATAAAAAAAGGCAAACAAGAACAATATTTAAAAGATGACCAAGAGCTCAATAGTTATTTATTACAAGAAGCGGTGAATGATGCAAACTTATTTACTAATGCACAAGCACCAGCAATTTCGGGTATTGCCTTAGAAACTACAGTAAAAGATTACTATGAAATAGACAGTATTATTGAGCGTCTATCAAAGAAAATTAATACTGCACTATTGCGAGCCATTGCCAAGACAAGTCCATTAAAAGATTTAAAAGATACGAAGAAAGTAAGTGCTTGGATTGAGCAATTAGAGCAAATTTTATCGCAAGACTTATCTCCAGCACAAAAACACACGGTTGTTTTTAATTCAGCCACTAATGAAATTGAACATACCTTATCAGCGTATGGCGTAGATACGGATGTTGATAATCTTGGTGAATCATTCTTTGCTTCAACAGATTACACAAGTATTAAAAAGTTTGCACAAGAGATTGAAAGTATAATTACCGACGAATCTTTCGTTGAGAAAAAAGAAAAAACCATTAAGGTAAAAAACTTCACAGAAGTGATTACTTTTTTAATGAATGATGCTAAGAAAGGTCAAAGTTTTCAGCGTTATAAGGGTTTAGGTGAGATGAATCCAGAGCAGTTATGGGAAACCACAATGAACCCAGAAAATAGAATTTTATTAAAGGTTAAGATTGAAGATGCTATTGTAGCAGATGAAGTGTTCTCTACTTTAATGGGTGACGAGGTAGAGCCACGCAGAAACTTCATTGAAGACAATGCACTTTCTGTTGATAATTTAGATTTTTAAACGGAGAAATATATGTCAAAAAAAAATCCTGTAGTAGTAGTAACCGGCTCATCAGGTGCTGGTACAACTTTTGTAAAGCGTGCATTTGAGCACATTTTTAACAAAGAAGGTATTACGCCATTAATCGTTGAAGGCGACAGTTACCATAAGTATGACCGCGTTGCAATGAAAAAAGCAGTAGCAGTAGCAGAAGCAGAAGGTAATAAGAACTTATCGCACTTCGGTCCAGATGCAAATGAGTTTGATAAGATTGAGAAAACCTTTAAAGACTATGGCGCAACAG
This sequence comes from Bathymodiolus azoricus thioautotrophic gill symbiont, assembly GCF_001298715.1. Classification (GTDB taxonomy): domain Bacteria; phylum Pseudomonadota; class Gammaproteobacteria; order PS1; family Pseudothioglobaceae; genus Thiodubiliella. The sequence continues at coordinate 885 of NZ_CDSC02000386.1, read as the reverse complement.
GTCAATGTGATCGTCGCTATTATATTCACTCTGATGAAGAGGCTGTTGAGCATAATGCAAGACTAAATTCAAATCTTAATCCTGGTGAATTCACTCCTTGGGAAAAAGTTGGTGCTGGTACAGATTTATTATTCTATGAAGGTCTACATGGTGCAGTTGTTGCTGATGGCATTGATATGGCACAATACGGAGACCTAAAAATTGGTGTTGTCCCAAGCGTTAATCTTGAATGGATTCAAAAGATTAGCCGTGATAATGCTGAGCGTGGCTATTCAGCAGAAGACACTGTTGATACAATTTTGCGTAGAATGCCTGATTATATCAATTACATCACACCGCAATTTTCTCAAACAGATATCAACTTTCAACGCATTGCCACTGTAGATACTTCTAATCCTTTTATTACCCGTGATATTCCTACGCCAGACGAGTCTCTTGTGGTGATTCGTTTTAAAGATTTAAACAAAACACCGGTTGATTTTCCTACTGTTAAAAGTATGATTGAAGGTTCATTTATGTCTAGACGCAATACGATTGTAGTGCCAGGTAATAAGATGGGTTTAGCGATGGAAATTATTTTATACCCAATTATTCATGATTTGATTGGTAATAAGTAATTAAATCTATAATGGTTAAATGTCCAGTTTCACCACGTTGTTCCAGTTTGAGCATTTGAACTAATGATTCCCAAACCACGCACAATCGTCATTTTAAGGGTTTGAATTTTTGCCTTCAAAAAGCTAAAAAACTAAAAATTCAAACCCTTAAACTCCCCCTAAATTAGGGTGGTAGTTGCCGTAACATATCAACTTTTTTTACACTATAAAAACGGAGAAGACATGCAGCAGAACTACCACGTGAATGCGAATACTAATTCACATTCAA
>NZ_CDSC02000384.1 GCF_001298715.1 Bathymodiolus azoricus thioautotrophic gill symbiont | reverse complement strand
TACACTATAAGGGTTTCCAAAAAAGGAAGCCCTTTTTTACGCAAAGGAGAATATAAAAATGACAGTAAAAAAAGACAAAGTCGTTGAAATGCACTACACCCTAAAAAACGATACAGGTGATGTACTTGATTCATCAAAAGGCCAAGCGCCAATGCCATTTTTGCAGGGTCATGGTAATATCATTCTTGGTTTAGAAAAAGCGATAGAAGGAATGAAGGTTGGCGAGTCTTGTGATGTTAGCGTTGAGCCAGCAGAGGCTTATGGCGAGCATCATTTTGAAGCCATTCAAGAAATTCCAAAGGAAGCTTTGCAAGGCATTGACAATCTTGTTGTAGGTATGGACTTACAATCTCAAGATGAGCAAGGTAATCCACTTGTTGTTCGTGTAACAGAAATCAACAAAGACAGTGTAATCATTGATGCCAACCATCCTTTAGCAGGGCAGACGCTGAGTTTTAGCGTTAGTATTGAAGGTATAAGAGATGCAACCAAAGAAGAATTAGAGCATGGGCATATTCACACTCATGGTGATTCTTGTTCACATTAAAAACACCAACTTTATGAGTTTAGAAGACTTCTAATTTAATAAAATTTATTGTTTTCTTATTTTATGCATTGTCCATTGTGCCAATCTCAAAATATAACACCTTATTATCAAGGTAAAAATGCCAATTATTTAAGTTGTTCTCGGTGCGAGTTGGTGTTTGTGACAAAGGAGTATCATTTGAGCGATACAGAAGAAAAATTTCGCTATGACAAGCACCAGAATAATCCTAATGACAGTGCTTATCAAGCATTTTTATCTCAAGTATTTGATCCAGTGATAGCACACATTAAAAAAGGTGCAAAAGGTTTGGATTTTGGCTGTGGACCAGGGCCAACTTTGTCGTTAATGTTTGAAAAACAAGGGCATCAAGTGGATTTATTTGATAAATTTTATGCCAATAATCCAGAAGTTTTTAGCAATCAGTATGATTTTATTACCGCTACTGAAGTGGTAGAGCATTTGAGTGAGCCCAGATTTGAGTTTAATCGTTTTTTTACACTATTGAAAAAAGGCGGTGTTTTGGCAATCATGACGCAGATGATAACGAAAGAAACAGACTTCCCCACTTGGTATTACAAAAACGACCCAACACATATTTGTTTTTTCTCTAAGCAAACGATACGTTATTTAGCGCAACAGTGGGGTGTAAAAATTAAGTTTTTTGCTAACAATGTTGTCTTATTTGTGTCATAATTTTCAATTAACTTATTAATGGAGCGTCTATGCGCTATTTTATAATAATTACCACGATTTTTATTTTTGCAAATGCTAACGCTTCTTTCAGTGATTGGTTTTCAGATTCTAGTAAAAAGTCTGCGCCTGTTGTTGAAAGTCCCAATATTAAAACTATTGAGAGGCCAAAATCTACCAAACAACCACTGGTCAATATCAATACGGAAGAGTTGATAAAAATTCTAGACAATGATCCAAGCGTGTTGTTGATTGATGTGCGCGCACCGTTTGAGATCAAGCATACGGGTACGATTAAACGCGCTCAGAATGTCAATATTATTCGTGGCTGGATAGAGATGCAAATTACTAATTATGCAAAAACTAAAGATATACCTATTGTCGTGTACTGTGGTCGTAACATTCGTTCGCCATTGACTGCTAGAACCTTAATGGCGTTGGGTTATACGAATGTGAAGAATTATAAGGATGGTTTTTTGACTTGGAAGCAAGAACTTAATCCAGTTAAAGTTAGTGATTATGAACCTAATAATATTTTATACAGAAAGCCTGTTAAAGTGATTGAGAATGTTTATACAGCAGTTGGTGCAACACAGCCAGGCACTTATGAAAATTCAAATCATAATAACAATTTATCATTTATTGTCACAACTGATGGCGTATTGGTATTTAATGCGGGTGGTAGCTATCTTGTAGCTAAGGCAATGCACGATGAGATTAAGAAAATCACTAAACAGCGTGTAAAGTATGTCGTGCTTGAAAATTCTCAGGGTCATGCGATTTTGGGTGCTAATTATTGGAAACAGCAAGGCGCTACTATTATTGCACATAAAGAAGCAGATAAAGAGATTGCGAAAAAAGGCGAAGCCATTTACTTGCGTGCTTTAAGTCGACAAAAAGACAAACTCATTAGCACCGTTGTTATTCGTCCAGATGTGGTGTTTGACAAGAAGTTTGATTTGACAATGGGCGATACCAAGATTGAATTAATGCATATTGGCGCGTCACATTCGCCAGATGACATTCAATTATGGCTAGCTAAAGAGAAATTACTGATTAGTGGTGATACAGCGTTTAACGAGAGGATGTTGCCCGTATTCCCACACACTGATATTGCGGCGTGGATTAAGACTTGGGACAAGATTGAAGCATTAAGACCTGGGGTTGTTATCCCTGGACATGGTGAGCCGACTGATTTGGCAACAGTTACTAAATTCACCAAAAATTATTTATCGTATATGCATGATGAAGTTGAAAAAATCTTAGAGAATGATGGTGATTTGGTAGATGCTTATCATATTGATCAATCTGTTTATAGAGATT
>NZ_CDSC02000346.1 GCF_001298715.1 Bathymodiolus azoricus thioautotrophic gill symbiont | reverse complement strand
AATTAAATTATTAGCAATTAATCGTAAAAATAAATTTGAATTGTTTTTGTCTAACTTATTGTCATTATCATTTAAAGCTTATACAGTAGGAGTGAAAAAAATCACTAACACCATTTTAGCCAAAGCCTTTGACCAGCCTATCAATGAGGTAATAGACATTCTTAAGGCCGAACAGCATACCATTGAACTTGCCAATATTAATATTGATGTTAATAAGCTTTTAGACAAAACCACTACACTAAAACTAATTCCAAGTGCTACGCGCTCAAATGTACCAAAATTGAATGTTAATCAAATTTATTTTGAAGAAGAAGTGGGCATTGAGATAGAACAAATGACAAATCCTTATTTGCAAGAAGCGTATATGGTTTTAGAAGCGAAAGTATTATAAATCTTATATTATTATGAATATAATCCCCGTTATTTTGTCAGGTGGTTCTGGCACGAGGCTTTGGCCGTTATCGCGTACGCAACACCCTAAGCAATATTTGTCGTTGGCGAGTGATCACAGCTTATTACAGGAAACAATTTTGCGCCTGCAGGGACTGGGTAACCTTGCTAATCCGATGGTTGTTTGCAATGTTGAGCATCGATTTTTGGTAGCAGAGCAGTGCAGGGAAATTGGCATTCAAAACCCTATTATTTTATTAGAGCCAGTTGGTAGAAATACTGCACCTGCGATTATGGCAGCAGCATTGCAATCTAACAAACAATTAGAGGATGCTATTCTGTTAGTATTGTCAGCAGATCATGTGATTCAAGATGTACAGGCTTTTCACACAGCGATTGATATTGCTACACAACAAGCACAGGTAGGGCAGTTGGTTACTTTTGGCATTGTACCAAGCGAGGCGAATACTGGTTATGGTTATATTAAATCTTCTAAAGATAAGATTGGTGGTGCTTATCAAGTGGAAGACTTTGTTGAAAAGCCTGATTTGAAAACTGCACAATCTTATTATCAGCAAAACAATTATCTATGGAATAGTGGTATGTTTATGTTTCGAGCAGATACAGTGATTGACGAATTAAGTGAGTATGCACCTGAAATAAGTCAATCAGTGAGCACAGCAGTCAACAATGCTACACTAGATATTGATTTTATTCGATTGGATGAACAAGCATTCTCTAACTCCCCAAGTGATTCAATTGATTATGCATTGATGGAAAAAAGCAATAAGGTAGTGGTTGTGCCACTTAATGCGCAGTGGAGCGATATTGGATCATGGGATGCCTTATACGATATTAGTCAAAAAGACAACAATCAAAATGTGATTAAGGGTGATGTGATTGTTCAAGATACTACTAACACCTATATTAATGCCAATCACCACATAGTGGCAACTATTGGTGTGGATAATCTGATTATTGTTGATACTCCGAATGCGACTTTGGTAGCCAGTCGAGATAAATCGAAGGCAGTGAAAGCGATTGTTGAGCAGTTGCGCTCTGACAACAGACACGAAGCAGGACAACACCGCAAGGTCTATCGTCCATGGGGTTGGTATGATAGTATCGAAACTGGAGATAGTTTCCAAGTCAAGCGTTTGCATATTAAAATAGGTGCCAAATTATCATTACAACGCCACAGTCAGCGTGCCGAGCATTGGGTGGTGGTTAAAGGGATTGCCAGTGTGGTGAATGGTGATAAAAGTTTTACCTTACAAAAAGGGCAGTCAACTTATATCCCGATTGGCGTTAAGCACTCCCTAGCAAATGAAGAAAAAGAAGACTTAGAAGTTATCGAAGTGCAAAGCGGAGTCTATTTGGGCGAAGATGATATTGAACGATTTGAAGATATTTATGGAAGGGTAAAGCAATGAAGAAAGCATTTATAACAGGTATTACAGGGCAAGATGGCTCATATCTTGCAGAATTATTATTAGAAAAAAATTACGAGGTTCATGCAATCCTTCGTCGAGCATCAGTTTTTACCACGCAACGCATTGAACATATTTTTAATCATCCAAACCTACACACCTATCATGGAGATTTAACAGACTCAAGTAATATTCATAGGTTGTTAATGAAGATTAAACCTGATGAAATATATAATTTAGGTGCGCAATCACATGTGGCTGTTTCTTTTGATGTGCCAGAATATACCGCTGATGTAGTTGGTCTGGGTGCGATACGATTATTAGATTCGGTGCGTGATTTAGGTTCTGATTGCAGGTATTATCAAGCATCAACTTCAGAATTATTTGGCGGTATTCCCGGCACAGAGCCACAAAGCGAAACCACCCCTTTTTATCCAAAATCTCCCTATGGTGCTGCCAAGCTTTACGCCTACTGGGTAACGGTAAATTACCGAGAGTCTTATAATTTATTTGCTTGTAACGGTATTTTGTTTAATCATGAGAGTCCAAGACGAGGGGAGACTTTTGTGACTAAAAAAATTACACAAGCTGTTGCTAAAATTCACCAAGGTAAGCAAGAGGTATTAACGCTTGGTAATATGGATGCCAAGCGAGACTGGGGGCATGCTAAAGATTTTGTGTACGCCCAATGGTTAATGCTCCAACAAGACAAACCACAAGATTTTGTCATTGCCACAGGCGAGACTCATACCGTGCGAGAGTTTGTAGAGTTGGCGTTTAAAGAAGTGGGTACTAACATTGAGTGGCAAGGTGTAGGCGTTGATGAAAAAGGCATAGACCAAAGCACAGGCAAAATTTTGATTGAAGTGGATGAAAAATACTTCCGCCCAGCCGAGGTTGAATTGTTACTTGGTGACCCATCAAAAGCAGAAAATGAGCTAGGCTGGGAGCGACAAGTTTCTTTCCAAGAGCTAGTATCTGGCATGGTGAGATACGATTTGGAAAATGATGGTTTTGGCGGTAAAGAATAAGTGGATAAAAACGCAAAAATCTATATCGCAGGTCATCGTGGTTTGGTTGGATCGGCAATTATTCGTAAGTTGGAATTACAAGGATTTAATAATTTAATCACACGCACACATCAAGAATTAGATTTAATCAGCCAGCAACAAGTGGCTGATTTTTTTGCCACTCAAAAACCTGATTATGTGATTTTAGCGGCTGCTAAGGTTGGCGGTATTTACGCTAATGACACTTATCCTGCGGATTTTATCTATCAAAATATGATGATTGAGGCGAATATTATCCATGCGTCTTATACCACTAAAGTTAAGCGATTATTGTTTCTAGGTAGTTCGTGTATTTATCCAAAACTCGCCCCACAACCAATGCCAGAAGAATGTTTATTGACTTCAGAATTAGAGTCAACTAACGAGCCATATGCAATTGCCAAAATTGCAGGTATCAAACTTTGTGAATCGTATAATCGCCAGTACAACACAGATTTTCGCTCAGTTATGCCCACTAATTTATACGGCGAGGGGGATAATTTTCATCCTAAAAACTCACATGTTATTCCAGCACTTATTCGCCGTTTTCACGAGGCAAAAATTAACAATGATAAAGCCGTAAAAGTTTGGGGTAGTGGCAAGGCGATGCGTGAATTTTTATTCGTTGATGATATGGCACAAGCTTGTTTGCATATTTTAATGCTTGATAAGGCTGATCATCAAGCCGCAACCCAGCCAAGATTATCACACATTAATATTGGCACAGGCGAAGATGTTACTATCAAACAGCTTGCAAAACTCATTAAAAAAGTAACTGATTTTCAGGGTGATATTATTTGGGATGAAAATATGCCAGATGGCACGCCACGAAAACGCCTAAATGTAGATAAAATTAAGCAATTAGGCTGGCAAGCAACTACCACCTTAGAAGAAGGACTAAGTAAAACTTATCGCTGGTTTGTGGATAATGCTTAGTAAAATTCGCACCTTAAAAAACCATCAAGGCTTTATGAGGTATTTTAAAAATACCTCATGGCTATTTGGCGAAAAAATCTTGCGAATGGTGGTTGGTTTGTTTGTAGGTATTTGGGTGGCTCGTTATCTTGGTCCAGAACAATTTGGGATATTTAGTTATGCCCAAAGTTTTGTTGGCTTATTTGCCGCTATTGCCACGCTGGGGCTAGACGGCATCGTGGTGCGTGAATTGGTCAAAGATGAAAACCGCACGGGTGAGCTGATTGGTACAGCCTTTTGGCTAAAACTTATCGGCGCATTTTTAGTATTGATTATCCTAGCCATTGCGGTTAATTTCACCTCAAACGACAGTTATACCAATGCCTTAGTTTTTATCATTGCGTCTGCCACTATTTTTCAAAGTTTTAATGTGGTGGATATGTTTTTCCAAGCTAAGGTTTTATCTAAATTTGTGGTTTATGCCAATATCATTAGCCTGTTTGTTTCATCTATTGTTAAGGTGGTTTTGATTTTAAACGAAGCATCACTTGTTAGTTTTGCATGGGTGGTTTTGTTTGATAGTTTTGTGTTAGCAATGGGGTTTTTATATTTTTACCTCAAAAATTCAACATTAAGTATTAAGCATTTAAAATTCAATAAATCCACTGCCGTGGATTTATTGAAAGACAGTTGGCCGTTGATATTGAGTGGGATAGTTATAAGCATTTATATGAAAATAGATCAAGTAATGATAAAAGAAATGCTGAATGCAGAAGCAGTTGGACAATATGCTGCTGCTGTTAGATTGAGTGAAGCGTGGTATTTTATCCCAATGGTAATCAGTGCATCATTATTTCCAGCCATTATTAACGCTAAAAAGCAAAGTAAAGCATTATATTATGAACGATTGCAAAAACTCTATGATTTAATGGTTTGGTTGGCTATTGCTATTGCTATTCCTATGACTTTTTTGAGTGACTGGGTAATAAATTTACTTTATGGTGAAGCATATCATGAAGCGGGAGGGGTGCTGATAGTGCATATATGGGCTGGTGTTTTTGTATTTTTAACGGTTGCTTCAGGACATTTTTTAATTGCCGAAAATATGATTATGAAGGCTTTTTATAGAAATGCTTTAGCTGTATTTTTTAATATAGTGCTGAATATTGTATTAATTGCTGAATATGGAATAAAAGGTGCAGCAATAGCAACATTGATAAGTTGGATTATTTCAGGCTATATATATGATTTTTTAGATAAAAAAATAAGGTTTATGTTTGTGCAAAAAACAAAATCATTGATTGGATATCGAGCATATTTATTTCTTAAACATCGAAAATCATAATATCTGAACATGACTCAGTATTTTTACAATTTAGATTGGTTTAGAAATAATTTTACAAAATATTTTGAGTTGTTATTGGATGAGGAATTAGAAATCAATAGACATGTGTTTGTTGGGTATTTGAAACAGAAAGTAGTTAGAGGTATAAGATAGACAGGTTTAATAAAATTTTATTTTTAAGGAAAAAATGATGAATTATGATGGATATGAAAAATACGATAATCAAGTTGCAGAAACTTATGATATTGCCAGAAAAGAAGAAGAACATTGGAAGTTTGAAAATGAGTACATTAAAAATAGATATAAAAATTTCAAAACAGATAGGGTATTAGATTTACCTGTGGGTACTGGTAGGTTTCTAAATTACTATGTCAATGTTAAGGAGATTTTTGGTTGTGATATTTCAAAAGATATGCTTAATAAAGCCAAATTAGCTGTAACTAATAGTAAAGAAAATGTTTTTTTATCCAAGGAGGACGCATTTAATTTATCATATGCTGATAATTATTTTGATGAAATAATTTGTTTTAGACTTTTGCATTTAATACCACCAGAACTAAGAGAAAATTTATTTAAAGAATTTCATAGGGTTTTAAAAGGAAATTTGGTGCTACAAGTATATTTATCTAGAGACTACACTTTATTAGAAAAAGTTAAAAATAAGATTATATGTTTTTTTAACGCTATGCCTAATACAAAAGCTTGGAGTCACATAAAATCATACCCCTTAAGTTTGGAAGAACTTAACCGTCTTATTAATAGTGTACCTATGAAAGTTAATAAGAAGAATTTTTTATGTCAATATACTGGAGCAGATGTTTATGTTTTTGAACTATCAAAAGATTGATAATATTGCGATAAATAATTGTTATCATTATAGGGGTTATAGGTATGGATTATTCTCTAATAATATTTATGAAGATTATATTGTAGGGTTAAGTCAAGGGGTGGATTTACAGAAATTAAGGTTGGAATTTGTAGAAAGAATATTAGGAATGAGAAGTTTAAATTTTTTCAAAACATTACACTTAAATCAGACAAGTGAAGCTATTAATTGGGATTTCCCTTGGGCTTGGGGGCAAGCTAAAGATAGCTATTCAGCGTTGACTAATCCAGATATAATTTGCCATACATCAACCGATGGTATTTTAGCTTCACACATTAATAGAGAGTTTGTTTGGTTAGAAAATTCGTATAAATCAATTAAAGAAAATGGCTATAGTCCAGAAAAATATGGATATATTAGACTTTTAGAGTTAAAAAAAGGAAAAGAAAGAAGTTATATTGTCTTGGACGGAAATCATCGCATATCTGCTTTGGCAGCATTAAATTATTCTCACTGCAATGCAATCATTATCAATAATGTCTTTTTAAGGCATTGTTTATTTTTTTTATGGCCAGGATATGTTTTTAGAGGTTACAAAAAAAGGAAGCGCAAAATATTTTTCTAAGATATTTTGAAAAAAATAACTACACAATACCAATATCAAATAATTATTCAGATATTATCTATGATGAAGAACTTGCGGTTGATTTACAATTAGGAAAAAAATCATTAAATCACTAATCCCACCCATCTTATTAGATACATTAAGAAAAATAAAAAACCATAAATACGGTTGGAAGGGTGATTATGCGACTTGGCAAGAGGCACAAAATGATGCTACTGGTTATGATGCTGACGGGATATTGTATGCAGTAGAAAAGTCATTGTTAAAAGTAAAAAACGGTGAGGCGGTTTATGAAAGAGACAGTGTTATTTTTGATGAAATCCAATACTCTTGGCCGTTATTATCAGGCTTGATGTTTGCCGCTGCTAAAACAGGCGGGGTAAAAGTGCTTGATTTTGGCGGGAGTTTGGGTAGCACTTATTATCAAAATAAGAAGTTTTTAGATAAATTAGATAAGGCCTCTTGGTGTGTGATTGAGCAAGATAACTTTGTTACGATTGGTAAAGAGAAATTTGAAGATGAGCGATTAAAATTCTTCTATAGTGTGGATGAATGCATTAAACAAGAAAAGCCTAATATTTTGTTGCTTTCTAGTGTGTTGCAATATATTGAAAAACCTTATGAATTATTGGATGCCATTTTAGAGAATGATTTTGAGACTATTTTGATAGATAGAATGTCATTTAGTAAAACCTCTGAAAAAATAACACTTCAGGTTGTGCCACCAAGTATTTATCAAGCCAGTTATCCCTGTTGGTTTTTTGATGAAACTAAACTTATTGATTATTTTAAAAGTAAGGGTTATAGTGTGATTGAGATTTTTGAGAGTGCGGATGGTAAAAATGATGAGTATGAATTTAAAGGACTGATACTAGAGTTTGAGAAATGCTAACACAACTAAAAAAAATATACATTAACGAGCAATTCAACCCAAAAATATTAGGATTGTTTATCAATCCTTTTTATTTTGCACGCAAAGGGTTGTATCAGAATGTCTCAACATTAATTCCTAATTTAACAGGAAAATTATTAGATATTGGTTGCGGCACTAAGCCATACGAAAGTCTATGTAATGTTGATGAATATATTGGTTTAGAGATAGACGATGAAGGCAATAGAAACCATAGTTTTGCTGATGTTTTTTATGATGGAAAAGCCATCCCATTTGCTGACAAAGAGTTTGATAGTGTTATTTCTAATCAAGTGTTTGAGCATGTTTTTAATCCCAATGAGTTTTTAACAGAGATAAACCGAGTAACAAAAACGGGGGGGTGGTTACTGATGAGTGTGCCATTTGTGTGGGATGAGCACGAGCAACCCTATGATTATGCACGCTATTCATCTTTTGGATTGAAACATATTTTGCTTGAAAATGGCTTTGAGGTAGTGGAGAGTAGAAAAAGTAATGATGGGCTTGAGGTGATATTTCAACTTATTAATGACTATATATTTAAAGTAACGATGACTAAAAATATTTATATTAACTTACTAACAACATTATTTTTAATGGCACCTATTAATATAATTGGCTTAATTGTATCTAAAATTTTGCCGAGAAATGACGATTTGTATTTAGATAATATCGTTTTGGCTAAAAAGGTAAAAGATGTATAGTTACTGCACGCTGTTTGATAGCAATTATCTAACACGGGGCTTGGCAATGTATGAGTCTCTTAAACATCATAGTGATAATTTTCATCTGTATATTTTTGCGTTTGATGATAAAAGTCATGTCTTACTTAAAAAGTTAGATTTGAAATATTGTACGGTTATTAGTTTGAGGGAGTTTGAAAACGAAAAATTACTGGCAATTAAACCAAGTAGAACAAAAGGGGAATATTGTTGGACTTGCACGCCTTCAACCATAAAATATACACTTGAAAAATATAACTTAGAAAGTTGCATTTATCTTGATGCAGACTTATATTTTTTCTCTAATCCTGATGTATTGATTAAGGAGATGAATGATAAATCAGTCTTAATTACTGAGCATAGATACACACCAAAATACGACCAAACTAAAACCAGTGGCAAATACTGCGTGCAGTTTATGTCGTTTAAAAATAATGACGAGGGAATGAAAGTGTTAAATTGGTGGGTGGATGCTTGCATAGATTGGTGCTATGCGAGGTTTGAGAATGGGAAATTTGGTGATCAAAAATATCTTGATGATTGGATGACTAGGTTTGAATGTGTGCACGAACTGCAAAATTTAGGGGGCGGAGTTGCACCGTGGAATGTGCAACAATATGATTTAAGTGATGAAAATTTTAAATTGGTGTTTTATCATTTTCATAATTTTAAGCGTTTAGAAAATAACAAAGTTGATCTGGGTAGTTATAAACTGAACAAAAGTGATTTTGAAATTTTGTATAAGCCCTATGTGAGGCATCTTGAAAAAATCACCCAGTTTTTAAAAACGATTGATGGCGAGAATGATTATAATGGAATCGTTAAAAATACGCCTTTGCAGTGGAAAGACCCAATACGATTTGCTTTAAAAAAGTTAAAAGGCGAGTGGAATATTTTTAATAAGCAGTATTTTTTAAGAGAAGATTGAATGGCACATATTCTAAAATTACCAACCTTTAACGATGAAAGTGGTGTGTTAACCGTGGTTGAAAAACACCTACCTTTTGAGGTTAAACGCTTTTATTATATTTATAATGTAAATGGAAAAAGAGGTGGGCATAGGCACAAAAAAACCACTCAAGCGTTAATATCTCTTGGGGGGAGTTGTGAGGTGTATGTGAATAACGGGGAAAGTGAAGAGATTTTTGTGCTGGATTCTCCTGAAAAATGTTTGATTTTAGAAACCAAAGACTGGCACACTATGGATAAATTTGCAAAAAACACCACTTTACTTGTTTTTGCCTCTGAATATTATGATGTTAATGATTATATTGATAAACCATACTAGCGCAAAGACCTCTAATGATTGAGTATGAAAATCTCGCCAAATTAAACGCACCATTTTTTAAAGAGTTTGAGCGGTCTTTTAAAAAAACGCTTGATAGTGGTTGGTATATTTTGGGTAAACAAGTTGATACTTTTGAGCAAAATTTCGCCCAATATATCGGTGTGAATTATGGCGTTGGGGTCGCCAGTGGCCTGGATGCTTTGACCTTGGCATTAAAAGCCTTTGGTTTTGACAAAAACGCAGAGGTTATCGTTCCATCAAATACCTATATTGCCACAATTATTGCAATCATTCAGGCGGGGCTAAAGCCTATTTTGGTTGAACCAGATGTAGTAACCTATAATATAAACCCAAACCAAATAGAAGAAAAAATTACCCATAAAACCAAGGCAATTTTAGTTGTGCATTTGTATGGAAAATCGTGCGAAATGACACCTATTATGGATATTTGCAATACACATAATTTAAAATTAATTGAAGATTGCGCACAATCTCATGGTGCTACTTACAAAGGTAAAAAAACTGGCAGTTTTGGAGATTTTGGCTGTTTTAGTTTTTATCCAACCAAAAATTTAGGTGCATTGGGCGATGGCGGCATGGTAGTTTGCAATGATCAAGAGTTGTCCAATAAGATAAAGCAACTTAGAAATTATGGGTCAAGTGAGAAATATCATAATGAAGTCATCGGGTTTAATTCACGGCTGGATGAAGTTCAGGCAGGTTTTTTAAGTATAAAGTTACAGTATCTTGATGAAATCAATAGACACAAAAGAATGTTAGCTGATGTGTATTTTGAAAATTTATCTAAAAATTTTATTGTGCCAATAGTCAATCAAGATTTTTTTGATGTGTATCATATTTTCACTATTCGTCATAATAAAAGAGACGAGTTGAGAAAATATTTATTGAATCAAGGGGTGCAAGCCGAAATACACTATCCTGTTGCACCACATAAACAAAAAGCAATGCACGGCGGTATATTGAGTGGCGACTATCCGATTTCTGAGAAAATACATCAAACAACTTTAAGTTTACCAATATCATTTTTTCACACTAAAAATGATGTATTAAGAATTTGTAAAACAATAAACGGATTTAAAAAATGAAAGGAATAATACTAGCAGGTGGATCTGGCACCAGACTTTACCCAATCACCAAAGGCGTATGTAAGCAACTACTGCCAATTTATGATAAACCAATGATTTATTATCCATTGTCAGTTTTAATGTTGGCGGGGATAAAAGAAGTTTTGATTATTTCTACCACTAAGGATATCGACAGATTTAGAGATATGTTTGGTAATGGTAGTGAATTAGGAATGCAGTTTAAATATATCGTGCAAACCTCTCCAGATGGCTTAGCACAAGCATTTATTTTGGGTGAGGACTTTATTGGGAATAGTGATGTTTGTTTGGTTTTAGGAGATAATATATTCTATGGCGATGGCTTTGTTTCATTGTTAAAACAGAGTGTTAAAACCGTTAAACAAGAGAAAAAAGTGGTTGTTTTTGGATACAGAGTAAAAAACCCAAGTCAGTTAGGCGTGGTTGAGTTTGATAAAAATAATAATGCCATTTCTATTGAAGAGAAACCCGCAAATCCTAAGTCTAATTATGCAGTGGTTGGATTGTATTTTTATCCTAATAGTGTGATTGAAATTGCTAAGAATGTTAAGGTTTCTGATAGGGGCGAATTGGAAATTACTAGCGTAAATAGTGAATATTTAGAGCAAAAAAATCTGAAGGTAGAATTATTTGGTAGAGGGTTTGCTTGGTTAGATACTGGCACTTATGAAAGTTTATTAGATGCAGGACATTTTGTGCAAACGATTGAAAAACGCCAAGGTAATAAAATCGCTTGTATTGAAGAAATTGCTTATAAAAATGGTTGGATTAATGCAGATGAATTAACAGCCATTGCTAAACCTTTGTTAAAAAGTGGTTATGGTGATTATTTAATGGCAATTATCAATGAATAAAACTTTTTTAATTACGGGTGGGGCAGGTTTTATTGGTTCTGCTGTGATTCGATATTTAATTCAAAAAACCGATTATAAAGTGATCAATGTTGATAAATTAACTTATGCGGGTAATTTATCTACACTTGTTGAAATTGACAAATCAGATAGATATTTTTTTGAAAAAATTGATAT
>NZ_CDSC02000379.1 GCF_001298715.1 Bathymodiolus azoricus thioautotrophic gill symbiont | reverse complement strand
ATTTTAACAAAAGTTGGTTGATTTGTCTAGGGTTATTCTTGGTTTTATTGTTATAAATCAATGTTTTGTGTGGTTTTTAAGGGCTGACTAAGTAATATTATTTTTTTACAACAAACGCTTTGAACACAAACCACGCAAAAGTAAACACACCAATGGCAAAGATAGTATCGCCTGGCACTCTAGCCCAGACTAGTGCATGCATAATATCACTTTGCATAAATTCAACACTGCGTGCAGAGACATAACTCTGTGAAATACTTTGATAAGTTTGCCATAAGCCTTGTGGCAATAAAGATAAAAATGTCATCATTGCCAAGCCAATATTAAGCGACCAAAAAGTAATTTTCAAGAGTTTAGTATCCCATTGCTTTATGTCGGTTAAACCACGCATAGCATATAACATTAGACCAAGACCAAGCATTCCATAAACACCAAATAATGCTGCGTGTCCGTGATTAGCAGTAATGTTCAAACCTTGCATATAATAAAGAGCAATTGGCGGATTGATTAAAAAACCAAACAAACCTGCGCCAACCAAGTTCCAGAACAATACTGCGCTAAAAAACATAAACGGCCAATGGTAATTTTCTTGCCAAGTTTGTTGATTTTCTAATTTTTTATGGTTATATGCCTCAAACCCAATCACCACTAATGGCACTACTTCAAGCGCTGAAAAACTCGCACCAACTGCCATAATCGAAATCGGCGTTCCACTCCAATACAAGTGATGTAAAGTGCCTAATACGCCACCACCTAAGAATATAATCGTGGTAAAAACTACCATCGTAGTCGCAACCGAAGCTCTCAGTAGCCCCATACGCACAAACAAAACCGAAATAATTGCGGTGGCAAACACCTCAAACACACCTTCAACCCAAAGATGTACTACCCACCAACGCCAATATTCTATAACGCTTAAATTAGTATTTTTACCCCACATAAAACCAGCAGCATACAATAAACCAATAGAAATAGTGGCAAGCACGACAATAAATAAAAGTGATTTTAAATTTTTATCCTTAAAGGCGGGCAACAAAGCTCTTAACAATAAAACCACCCACAACAATAAGCCAATAAATAAATAAATTTGCCAGAACCTCCCTAAATCGATATATTCATAACCCTGATGTCCAAACCAAAAATTTAGGGTTAAATCCTTAATAAAGCCGTTTACTGCTAGCCATTGTCCTACAAATGACCCCACCACAATTAACAATAAACTAAAGAATAAAAAATTCACACCAAAACGCTGAAATTTCGGTTCATGCCCTGAAATCAATGGCGCAACATAGAGCCCCGTTGCCAGCCAAGCAGTGGCAATCCAAAAAACTGCCAACTGCGTGTGCCAAGTTCTAGTTACTACATAAGGAATATAATCCGCAATATCAATGCCATACAAGCCCTGCCCATCCACAGCATAATGTGCGGTGATAATGCCTAGCAATACTTGGGACACAAATAATGCAGTTACTACCCAAAAATATTTTGCAGTGGCTTTCATTGAAGGTGTTACTTTGTTATTTTCAATAAAATCAGCTGTGGCAATGCCTTGCTCAGGTTCTGAATTCTGACGCCACTTGTCAAATTGAGAAGCGTAATACCAAACAATGCCACCAATACCTGCTAACAATAAAAAGATTGAAATAATACTCCACAACAAAACTGAAGGAGGGGGTGTATTGCCTATTAATGGTTCGTGTGGCCAGTTACTGGTATAAGTAATATCATCCCCAGGACGATTGGTTGATGCAGCCCATGCTGACCAAAAAAAGAATGCACTAAGTTTTCTGGCTTTTTCTTCATCAAGAATCATTTTGATTGGAAAGGCATAATCCTCACGAAGTTGTTGATATTCTTGCTTATTTGAAGTATACAGGTTAATATAATGTTGCTGTGTTTCAATAATTGCTGAGGCACGATTTTGACTAATAGTAACCACACCTGTTATATCGTTATAGGTATTGGTTCGCATTTCATCTTTTAAAATAATTTTATGTGCTTCTCGTGTTTGGTATTCATTGTTTAAATAAAAACCACTGGATTTTATGGTATTTAACAAAGATAAAGCCTCACGATGCAGCCAATCTGCGCTCCAATCAGGCGCTAAATAACCGCCATGACCCCAAATTGAACCTTGTTGCATACCACCCATGGCTTGCCAAATGTTTTGCCCATCTTCAATATCTTGTTTGCTATAAACAATATCACCGTTGATAATTTGCACTGCATTTGGTATGGGTGGTGCCTTCTGGTAAATCTGCCCACCAAGATATAACAAGGCAGAAAAAGACAAAACCAAGCTAACAACCAGTGTTATCCACAATCTTTTAATGGTAAAAAAATCTGAATAATTTTTCATAAAACCCTCCTTAGTAAAAAAAACGATCTTTATTAAAGTCTCTTTTAGTTTATTATTTAATTTTACTTGGCGGTTTAACCTGTTTCATTAGGTCATTATTCCACTTTCCTTCAACAGATATATGTGCTGCACCACCCAGCATAATTGCCTCAATTAAGTTATGATTAACATAAGCATAAATGCCTGGCTGTTTAAAGGTATAAATTGCAGCCACCGCCTCACCGCCGTTGACATGCCAAGTTTCTCTATCAACGGTTGGTGTATTGTTAAACGAACCACCTGGCCACACCAAATCGCCGTGCCCACCAATTAAATGAATGCGTGAATCTTCATTAGCTTGCGAATGAATAAACAATACCGTCTCGCCAACCTTGGCTGTCATTGCATTTTTACCCGTTAGTGCGTCTTTTTTTCCATTGTAGGTAATATGTGTTGGCACTAAATTTTTCATCACTTTTAAAGTATCGTTCATAGAAGCAACCGCATTAGGATAGCGTTTGTAGTTGCCTTGTGCATCTTTTGGCACATACCAGCCCTGTTCGCCCAAATAATAGGATCGGTCATAAGTTACTAGATTGCCTTTGTTGTCTTTAAGTCCATCTTTTGGCAAAATCATAATGGCTCCGTACATACCTGAAACCACATGGTAAGGAATCATGATGCCACCCGGCGCACAATGATAAACATAAGTACCTGGTCTGTCAGCTTTAAAGCGTAAAACCACCTCCTCTCCAGGCGCCACTTTAGTTAAGGCGCCACCACCCAATGCGCCTGTTGAGGCATGAAAATCAATATTATGTACTAGAAAATTAGTTTTTGGATTTTTGAGTGTTAATTCTACATAATCCCCTTCATGTACTACCATCAAGGGACCCGGATTGGTACCAGAAAAGGTCATTGCTTGCACAAAAACCCCTGGTTCGACTTCAATTTCTTTTTCCTCAATGATCATTTCCATTTCAATAATTCTAGGCTTGCCTGAATAGTGCTGTTCGTGTTTTGGCAAGAAAGGAGGTGCAACCAATATTTGCTTGACACGCTCCAAACCTCTTAAGTTAGACTCAACACCAATATTGGCAATATAAGACTCTGCTCCCGCCTCTGCCATAACAATATTTGACAATGACAACGATAGTGCCATACTTAAACTTAATTTTTTAAATAGTTGTTTCATTTCTCTCACATTATTTAATTCAATCAAGTTAAATCATACTGTATCAATTATTGGCGATCATTGATATAAGTCAAGCGCTCAAGAAATGATAATATCTTCTAACTCAGATGGTTTTAGCAGCACAATATGGCTATTGTCAACCACTATCAAGCCTTGCTCGGAAAGCTCCTTGAGTGTGCGTGAAAGCGTTTCAGGCTTAATTGAGAGTTGCGATGCTAAGATATTTTTGGCAATGGGTAAATCCACATTGTTTGATATTTTTGCGCTGGCAAGTAAAAACTTAATCAATCGATATTTGCCGTCATGCAAAACCAAATGATTAATTTCACTCGTTGCCCAATGCAGTCGTTGTGATAGTTTACCCATAATCTTAAAACAAGACTTGGGTGAGGCCTCCAGTATCTTTAAATAACACTCAATATTAATACGCAATACCTTACTACGTCCTAATGCGCTTGCACTTAAAGGGTATTTTTTATGCTTAAAAAACATGACTGCTTCAGCAAAACTATGCCCTGGCTTAATAACATCAACCACCTTTTCAAACCCCTCTACAGACAAAAACGCCAACTTCATCTTGCCACTAATTAATAGGAAAAAGTCTTTTGCTACTTGCCCTTGCTCAAAAAGGCGCTGTTGATTATCCACCTCAACAAAGGCAGAGAATCTGCTAATTTGTGCCAATTCATTCTCAGTAAACTCAGAAAATAAAGTGTTCTCTTGTAGAATTTTTTGATACTCAGCGCTTAGCATAGTTCACCCCCCAGTTGTCAACGCTCAAATTTTATCCGAATTGGAATATTACCCGCATTCTTAAATTTAAATTAATATCCACGACCTCCACTTCACTTAAACGCTCGGTCAAGTACGCTTCTTTCTCAATAATAATCGGTTCAAAACTACTGCTGCGATCTCTTGGAACG
>NZ_CDSC02000238.1 GCF_001298715.1 Bathymodiolus azoricus thioautotrophic gill symbiont | reverse complement strand
AGCCCGCTAATGCGGGCTTTTTTATTTTTTTTTTTTATTGTGTCTGTGTTAATTTAAGTATTAACCACCATGCACTTCTACACAATCCAAGTATGCATCCCATCTCTTAGGAGAGAATACTGTACCAAGCGATTCAATTGGACCTGTATTATATAAATAACCACCAGATTGCGCCTTTTTAAAAATAGCAATATTACTTTCAGATAAACCAATCTTACCTTGACAAGCAATATGTGCACGAACAGATACCGCTTTACCACCTACTGTGAGTTTTGGCTCTTGATTGCCAGCAGATTTTTCAGTAGTTGGTGCCATTGCATCCAATGACTCTACTGGACCTCTATCACGCTCATCACCACCCGCAATAACACTTACTGACAAAACTAACGCCCCTACTAATATTAAAATATTTTTCATTACTTTCTTTCTCCTATTGATTAAAATGTTATCTTACTAGTGCATTTTATATTACTATAACTCCTATGATTAATAATTTTATAAAAACATGTGCGCAATCAAAGTTATCCTCTATATATGAGGAATTGCTTGATACATCAAAACAAGCACTGGCTGTTAATAATGGCAATATAGCTAAATGGGAAAGCGCTATTGATGAACTCAAAAAACACAACAAAGGTGGGGTTAATTATCAACCCCCTTATATAAATATCAACACTTCAAACAGTGATACTAAACTAATACAACAATCTTTAAAAAAACTAACGCCATGGCGTAAAGGTCCTTATCAAATAGGAGACCTACAACTAGATAGCGAATGGCGTGGTGATATGAAATGGGATAGATTGAAAAATCATATTCAACCACTCAAGGAGAAAACTGTATTAGATGTCGGCTCTGGTAATGGTTACTTTACTTATTTAATGGCTCTATCGGGCGCGCAAATAGCACTAGGCATTGAGCCATTTTTACTATTTAACTATCAGTTTATGTCCATTCACACCCTCATTAACAATCCACCAAATGCATTTGTTCTACCGCTCAAACTGGAACAAATGCCGAAAGAAGCAGTATTTGACACAGTGTTCTCAATGGGCGTTTTGTATCATCAAAAAGACCATTTATTACACTTGCAACAACTCAAAACTCTACTAGTAGATGATGGAGAACTGGTCTTAGAAACTTTGATTATTGACAAAAAACATGGCAAACAAATTATTCCCAAAGACCGTTATGCCAGAATGCGTAATGTTTGGTGTCTACCATCAACGGATACAATCCACACTTGGTTAAAAAAAGTCGGTTTTAAAAACATTAAACTACTAGATATAACAAAAACCACGCCACAAGAACAACGCGCCACACATTGGATTGGCAATAACACACAATCAATCAAAGATTTTTTAGATCCTAATAATGATAAGTTAACTGTTGAAGGTTTGCCAGCACCTCTGCGCGCAATATTTACTTGCCAAAAGTAGTATAATCTTGGTCTTTTATTAAGAACAGTATTATTATGTTACGCATCGCTTTAATCTTTTTTCTAATGAGTGTCAATGCACTAGCAACACCTAATATTGTTGTTAGTATTAAACCCATCCACTCAATTGTTAGCAATATCACCCAAGGTGTGACTACGCCAAAGTTACTCATAAAAGACAATCAATCGCCACATCATTTTCATCTTAAACCCTCGCAAATGTCTTTGGTGGGTCAAGCAGATTTACTTATTTCTGCACACCCAAGTATTGAAGAAGGGATTGTTAAAGTACTTGATAATATTGATACTCAGCGTAAGTTATATGTTGTTGAAAAACCAACTCAACAGCTCAACAATAAGCACGAAGAGCACGAACATCATGGAGCTCATAAAGAAGATTATCATATTTGGCTGAATATTAATGCCATACAAAAATTTTCAACAAGATTAACAAATAAGTTAATTGCAATTGATATTGACAATCGTTTAATATATCAGTCAAACTTATCAGTATTCAATAAAAAATTAGATGCACTCAAAACACAGATTAAAAAGCAACTTCTACCTTATCAAAACACTCCTATGGTTACTTATTCAAACGCTTTTGAAAATTTTATACAGACAAACCAACTTAACACTCTTGCCATAGTGGTAAATAATCATGAACAAAAACCAAGCGTCAAAAATATTTTAAACGCCAGAAAAATCATCCGCTCTAAAAACGCTCAATGCTTAGTATCAACCATAGAAATTACACCAAAAAGAGTCAGCAATATTATTGAAAACCTCAACATGAAACATGAAAGCATTGATATTATTGGCTTTAAGCAAACTCAAGGTGTCTCGCAATATCCTGCCTTAATGCAAAATATTGCCAATGCGTTTGAAAAGTGTCTGAAATAAGATCAGCATTCAATAAAGCATCATCTCGATATGATGAACATGCATTTTTACAAAAGGAAATTGCCACACGCCTTGATGCAAAATTAGAAGTAATTTCTAGCAATACTGATGTTATTTTGGATTTGGGCGCAGGCACCGGTTTATTATCCCAATCTTTATTGCAACGCTTTCCAAGTTCAAAAATTATCTGCTTAGATTTTGCGCAAAAATCACTTAAAAACAATCCGTCAGCATACAAACTATGCGCCGATGCTAGCCACCTACCTTTAGCTGACAATAGCGTTGATGTTATTGCTTCCAATTTAATGATGCAATGGTGTCCGAATCTCAATCAATTATTCAATGAATGCCATCGCGTGTTAAAAAATAATGGACTAATACTATTTTCTACCTTTGGCCCCAATACGCTTAAAGAATTGAAAAAAAGTTGGGCAGTGATTGACAATAAAACACATGTTAATACCTTTACTGATATGCACGACATCGGCGATCAACTATTGCAAAGCGGTTTTCAATCGCCAGTAATGGAAATGGAAAACTTAACCTTGACCTACCAAAGCGTAACAGATTTATTGAGAGATTTAAAGGCCATCGGTGCGCAAACTGTCAGCACCCGTTCTAAATCACTCACAGGTAAGGACAAATTCCAATCAATGATTAAGATGTATGAATCTTACCGCCAAGATGGTAAATTACCTGCCACTTATGAAGTGATTTATGGGCATGCTTGGAAACGAATAAATAAAATTGGCATTGAACTTAATAATCAGTAAGAGAACTTGTTTGAATTATAG
>NZ_CDSC02000378.1 GCF_001298715.1 Bathymodiolus azoricus thioautotrophic gill symbiont | reverse complement strand
CTCTCTCAACCTCTAAATTATCAACTTCCATAACCATCAATAACAATGCTTTGGTATTTAACCGAGGTGCCACTGATGTGGATAACGATGATTTTGATGAAAAATTCTCATTTGCCAAAACACTCACAAGCATTCGCAACAGTAGTGGCGCTACAACGAATAGTACTGACACTCAGCTCCTAAATAGTTTACTAAACACACTTAAAGTCAGCTCAAAAGCCAATGGCTTTGTGGAAATGGATTTACAAAAAAGAGAAGAAAAAGTCTCTCTTTCAGCCATGTCGCCAACTGCAATATTCAACCGTTTTGACCTAAGTGCTAGTAATGGTGATCATTGTGGTGAATACCGAGTTGTTTATCATAAAAATAATGGTGGTAGATTTTTTCTAATCTTTGAATCTCAATACCCTAACCCAGAACCTAGTAAAGGCAAGCAAGGGTGTTTTGCAGTAGCAGATTTTTGGCAAAAAATAGGACAAATGAGCAAAGCAGATGCGCTAATACAACTAGAAAAGTTCTTCTACAAAGGTTTGGTGCACAAGGGTGTTAAATTGCCCGCAGTAATTAACTTTGCCAACTACACCCATGGCACAGGTCAAGTGCGCTCTAACTCATTTATCAAGAGCCCATGGCAACTTAGAGAATTTAAAACTGACATCAACGCCAAGGGAGAGGTTGTTTTTGTCGCTGATACCGTTAAATCCAACCCATTAACCAATCTCTTTGCTGATGAGAACAATGCAGATTCAGATTCATTAAAATCGTTGAAGACTGACTTCGATCGTGATTTTGATGCTTATGCTGATAATTTGTTGGCACCTGAAAGGCGTGCAAGTAACCCTAGTTCTAGAGACATTATTAATGGCTTTAGTTTGGATAATGATGATAGCTATAATGAATTCCAATCAGATGCAAGTGACAATGATAATACCGCTAAGGGTAAAAACAAAAACCTAAACACAATCATTAACAAAAAACTAAAAGCATTAAATTTGTCAAATTATAATGCAAAAATGATTAGAAACCGTGCCGAAGCAATGAGTTGTGGTGGTTGTCATCAAAACAGTAACAATACAGAAATTGCCCCGAATGTTAACTGGCCAAAGAGTAGATTTTTTGTTCATGTTGACGAGCAAGGTGTCTTATCTTCAG
>NZ_CDSC02000389.1 GCF_001298715.1 Bathymodiolus azoricus thioautotrophic gill symbiont | reverse complement strand
CATGGCATCGGTTTTCAGTTCATTGAAAATGAAATAATCAGAATTGATTCTGAACTTATTCATGAAGAAGCAGTAAAACCTGCACTTCGATTGCTGAATGGAGAAAATTACCAAGGGGCGCAACAGGAGTTTCTTAGTGCGTATGACCACTACAGACATGGGAAAAATAAAGATTCATTGAATGAGTGCCTTAAAGCATTCGAAAGCACAATGAAGGCAATTTGTGAGAAAAATAATTGGGATTATCAAGCGAATGCCACAGTAAAATCATTGATTCAAATATGTTTTGATAATAACTTGGTTCCTTCGTTTTGGCAACAACAACTAGATTCGTTACGTAGCCTGTTGGAAAGTGGTATTCCAACAGGAAGGAATAAATTGAGTGCTCATGGTCAAGGGACAACCCCAACGGTTGTTCCTGGTTATTTAGTAGCTTATATGCTTCATATGACTGCATCTACTCTTGTCTTTTTAATTACAGCTGAGAGAGAAATGCATAACAAATAGCCCTAGTGGGTATAGCGTTGCACACAAAAGAGTACACATGAAAATAATTATACCACCACTTGTTATTAATAACACCGAAGGCTTTGAGTAAGATATCCTCAAGCGCAAAAGCTTTGGAGAATCACACTTCTAAATTTAATTGAAAACTCTGATGATGAATTACTTGTCCAGTTCCACCACGTTATTCCAGTTTGAGCATTTGAATCAATAATTCTCAAACCACCCACAATCGTCATTTTAAGGGTTTGAGTTTTTACAGGGTCTATGTTTGATGATTTTTTGATTAAAACTTTTTAGAAAGTAACTCAATCTCATACCCATCAGGGTCTTTTAAAAATGCAACAATTGTTTCCCCAGCATTCATTGGCCCCGCATCACGGGTAACTTCAACACCCAGTTGTTTTGCTACTTCAACTGCCTGATATACGTCCTCTACATTGATGGCAATGTGTCCAAATCCTGTGCCTATCTGA
>NZ_CDSC02000108.1 GCF_001298715.1 Bathymodiolus azoricus thioautotrophic gill symbiont | reverse complement strand
CACACAAACCCCAACTAGTACAATGATTTCAACCAAAAACAGTTTCACCCATTAGGTGAAAACCAAAGGCAACCAAGCCCCTCATTAACCAACCAAACTTGATGCGTTTACGAACATTTTAAACTACAAACTTGATACAACTAACGAACTTTTGACCTCTCGTATTGGGCTTATTACACTAGCGCATACTATCCAAGTATTGGATTTATCAAAAAGCTTTGCTTAGAGCGCTTAAAATAACAAAGAAATAAAAAATGACAAAAATTAAAAATTCAATGACAAAGCACTCAATAGGCTTACGAAGCTACGGCTTATGGCTAGAGTCTTGATTGTTTTTTTACTTCAGCGTACAATGCACGCTATGCAAAGATTATTATTTAGGAAATTATTATGAAATTTAACTTATTGAAGAATACTGGAAAAGCTTTAAAATTCGTAACTAAGCGCACTGAAACACCTTTACTCTCTAGTTATTTAAAAAATCAGTCTAGTCCTTTCTTGAAAGCCACTGGAAAAACTTTAGAACTCGTAACCAAGGATTCTTCAATTTCTAGTTATTTAAAAAATCATTCTAGTCCTGTATTAAAAGTCACTGGAAAAACTTTAAGTCTCATAGTCAATAATGGAACACCTGATTATTTAAACTCTTCTGATGATGATTGTTGGGATGATGAGGTTGATACAGGAAAAACTTATCAAAATGGACTTGATGGCGCTCAAAGAGTTTCTGGAAAGACTTTCTATCGCTAATTAATCTTTTTTAAATAAAACTTTATCTTACCCGTTAGGGCTTTCTTTTTTTTGGCTATGTTTTTTATCGCATCTGTGCTTCATGCTCAGATGCTATTAATAATCCATACTGGTAAAAAAATAATACACTAACCTAGTCTTTTCTTTATAGATTCGCTTACTTCTTTTCCAGATTC
>NZ_CDSC02000173.1 GCF_001298715.1 Bathymodiolus azoricus thioautotrophic gill symbiont | reverse complement strand
CTACCGCTGCCATTGCAGGTTTATTGGCTGAGATGGATTTGCAGTTTTGGGTCATTACTTTGCCGATGGTTAGAGTTTGGATGTTGGAGTGAGTTTCTAGGACACGGCGTAAATCACCATCAGTGAAGATGCCTTTTAAGGCATTGTCATCGGTAATGAGTACCATACCTAGGGCTTTTTGGCTCATTACTATTAAGGCATTGAGTAGTTTGGTATCGCTATTTACGATGGGTATATCATTGCCAGTTTTCATAATGCTGTTAACAAAAGTTAATAAGCGTCTTCCAAGTGCGCCACTAGGGTGAGAGCGGGCGAAATCATCTGGGCTAAAGCCTTTGTTATTTAGTAAACTGACTGCCAAAGCATCGCCCATGGCTAACGCCACTGTGGTGGATGAAGTTGGTGCTAAATTGTGTGGGCAAGCTTCTTTTTCCACGCCAACATCTAAATGTACATTACTGATCTTTGCAATAGAAGAATCTTTGTTGCCTGTCATGCTGATAATAGTAATACCGAGGCGTTTAATGATTGGGACAAGCGTCATAATTTCATCAGATTCGCCCGAATAAGAAATGCAAATAGCAATATCATTTTGCTCAATCATGCCCAAATCACCGTGCCCTGCTTCAGCAGGATGTACTGCAAAAGCGGGTGTACCAGTAGAGGCAAAAGTGGCAGCAATCTTATTGCCAATATGTCCTGATTTGCCCATACCAATTAGAATAACCTTGCCTGTGCACTTTTGAATAAGTGTGCAAGCATCTACAAAACTTTGGTCAAGTTTCTCGGCTAACTGAGTAAGGGCTTGCGCTTCGGTAAGAATAACTGATTTGGCAGAATTTAATAAATCGTTTGGCATAGAGTAAGTGGGCATATTTAATTGATATAATGGTGAATTTTATCTAAGTTATATTGTAATGAGTAAGGAAAAAACTAAAATTTTATTTGTTTGTATGGGTAATATTTGTCGCTCACCAACTGCCGAAGGTGCTTTTCACTCGCAAATGCAAAAGTACGGCGTGCAAGATTTGTTTGAGATTGATTCAGCAGGAACACACGCCTATCATATTGGCGAGCAACCTGATTCTCGTTCCCAAGTTGCAGCGTATAAATACAATGTGGACTTATCTAGTCAGCGTGCTAGACAAGTGCATGAGTCGGATTTTTATCATTATGATTATATTTTTGCTATGGATGCTAGCAATTTAGTGGATTTACAAGATATTTGCCCATCAGAACATCAACACAAACTCGCTCTAATGCTTGACAACATTCCACAAAATAAGGGTAAAGGTGTGCCTGATCCATATTTTGAAGGGCGTTTTGATGATGTATTTGAGATGCTAAATCGTGCCAGTGGTTTTTTATTGGATAAGTTGGTAAAAAAAACATAAAACTTATTGACTAGAATAATCCAACACAGTATAATCCCGCTCTTTATTGCTCCAAAAAACCGAGAGTGATTAATATTAATGAAAATTATTTAGAGATTTTTGGAGAACAATATTTATGTCAACAGTTAATCAATTAGTGCGTAATCCACGCAAAAAGAAGATAACAAAAAGTGGTGTGCCGGCATTAGACAGCTGCCCACAAAAGCGAGGCGTATGTACTCGTGTCTATACCACAACACCTAAGAAGCCTAACTCGGCGCTAAGAAAAGTTGCCCGTGTTAGATTAACTAACGCTGCCGAAGTAACGACTTATATTGGTGGTGAAGGTCACAACCTACAAGAGCACTCAGTGATTTTGATTCGTGGTGGTCGTGTTAAAGATTTACCTGGTGTTCGTTACCATACCGTTCGTGGTGCATTAGATACTGTTGGTGTTGATGGCAGAATGCAAGGTCGTTCAAAATATGGCACTAAAAAACCAAAGAAATAAACTTATTTAAAACAAGAGAAATAGAACTATGAGAAGAAGATCCGCACCTAAAAGAGAAATCCTACCAGACCCGAAGTTTGGTGATTTAGTATTGGCTAAATTTGTCAACATCTTAATGTTAGATGGCAAAAAATCTGTAGCTGAGAAGATCGTTTATGATGCATTAGACACAATCGAGTCTAAGGGCAATGCCGAGCCAATTGAGACTTTCAAGCAAGCTTTAGATAATATTGGACCAGCAGTTGAGATTAAATCTCGTCGTGTTGGTGGTTCAACCTATCAAGTGCCTGTTGAAGTAAGGTCTGAGCGTAAAATTGCCTTGGCAATGCGTTGGATTATTGAAGCATCACGCAAGCGTGGTGAAAAAGGTATGAAATTAAGATTAGCAGGTGAGGTATTGGACGCAGTTCAAAACCGCGGTACTGCGTTTAAGAAAAAAGAAGATACACATAGAATGGCAGAAGCAAACAAAGCGTTTGCCCACTTCCGCTGGTAAATTTAAGGATTTAAGAAAATGGCAAGAAATCACCCCCTAAGTCGCTATCGTAATGTCGGTGTTATGGCACACATTGATGCTGGCAAGACAACCACTACTGAACGCGTGCTTTTGTACACAGGTCGTACTCACAAAATTGGTGAAGTACATGATGGTGGTGCAACCATGGACTGGATGGAGCAAGAGCAAGAGCGTGGTATTACCATTACTTCTGCAGCAACTACTTGTATGTGGAAAGGTATGGACGAGCAGTTTGAAGAGCACCGTATCAATATTATTGACACCCCAGGACACGTTGACTTTACCATTGAAGTTGAGCGTTCTCTTAAAGTATTAGATGGTGCATTGGCTTTATTTTGTGCAGTTGGCGGTGTAGAGCCTCAGTCTGAGACTGTTTGGCGCCAAGCCAATAAATACAATGTACCGAGAATTGGTTTTGTTAATAAAATGGACAGAGCAGGTGCTGATTTTTTGCGTGTTTGTGAGCAAATTAAAATTCGTCTAGGTGCAAATCCAGTGCCAATGCAAATTGCCATCGGTGCTGAAGAAGACTTTAAAGGTGTGGTTGATTTAATCACCATGAAAGCCATTTATTGGGATGAAGCAGACCAAGGCGCCACTTATGAAACTAAGGATATTCCAGCAGAGTTGCAAGATTTAGCAGATGAGAAGCGTGAATTTATGATTGAGTCTGCAGCCGAAGCCAATGATGAGTTAATGGAAAAATACTTGGAAGAAGGTGAATTGTCAGCTGATGAAATTAAAGAAGGTATTCGCTCTCAATGTATTGGTAATCATATTATTCCAATGTTTTGTGGTTCCGCTTTTAAAAACAAAGGTGTACAAGCAGCATTAGATGCAATCATTATGTACATGCCATCGCCGTTAGATGTGGACGCAATTGAAGGTGTTTTGGATGACAAAGATGAAACCAAAGCACCTAGAAAGGCTGACGATGATGAGCCATTTTCAGCGCTAGCATTTAAGATTGCAACTGACCCATTTGTGGGCACACTGACATTCTTCCGTGTCTATTCTGGCGTGTTAAAGGCAGGTGATTTTGTCTATAATTCGTCCAAGGGCAAGAAAGAGCGTATTGGTCGTATGGTGCAAATGCACTCAAACGAGCGTGACGAAATTAAAGAAGTGCGTGCTGGCGATATTGCGGCAGCGATTGGGCTTAAAGATGTAACCACGGGTGACACACTGTGTGACATGAAAGAGAAAATCGTGCTAGAAAGAATGGAATTCCCTGAGCCAGTTATCGCCTTAGCTGTTGAGCCTAAAACCAAAGTTGATCAGGAAAAAATGGGTATTGCATTAGGTAAACTCGCTGCTGAAGATCCATCATTTCGTGTTTCAAGTGACGAAGAGTCAGGACAAACCATTATTGCAGGTATGGGTGAGCTTCATTTGGATATTATTGTTGACCGTATGCGTCGTGAATTTGATGTTGAATGTAATGTTGGCGCACCACAAGTTGCCTACCGAGAGGCGATTACCACAATGGTTGAACATCAGCATAAATTTGCTAAACAATCGGGTGGTCGTGGTCAATACGGACATGTTTATCTACGCATTGAGCCGCAAGAGCCAGGTGCAGGTTATGAATTTGTTGACGAAATTAAAGGTGGCGTTATTCCTAAGGAATATGTACCTGCGGTTAACAAAGGTATTCAGGAGCAAATGGAAAACGGTGTCCTAGCAGGCTTCCCATTGGTTGATATGAAAGTGACTGTTTATGATGGTTCTTACCATGATGTTGACTCAAATGAAATGGCGTTTAAGATTGCTGCATCTAAGTGTTTGAGCGAAGGCGTTAGAATGGCTAATCCTCAACTACTTGAGCCAATGATGGCGGTTGAAATTGTTACTCCTGAAGAGTATATGGGTGATGTAATGGGCGATTTAAACAGGCGTCGTGGTCTAGTGGGTGCGATGGAAGACCTTCCTAATGGCAAACAGTTAAAAGCAGATGTTCCCTTAGCTGAAATGTTTGGTTATGCAAACGACCTGCGTTCTGCAACTCAAGGTCGTGCAAGCTACTCAATGGAATTCTCAAAGTACACCGCAGCACCGAAAAATGTTGCCGATGATGTCATCGAAAAATTAAACAAATAACACAAAGTATTCAGGAGTAAT
>NZ_CDSC02000400.1 GCF_001298715.1 Bathymodiolus azoricus thioautotrophic gill symbiont | reverse complement strand
AAAAACAACTTCAAAAGCCCAAACGAACTAATCAACAATAACGCCGAACCAATCCACTTTTTAAACCGTTGATCGTTGGCAATAATTTTATCGTGTAATTTGAGTCCAACTACATGTCCAATCGCTGCCATAGGGATTAATAATACAGATAATTGCCAATCAATCATCACATCCATTGCCATAAAAGTCAACATCTTAATACTCACCAGAATAAACCATAATACAAATAAAGTATTGCGCAAATATTGCCTCGCCACATGATGCATAAACACTGCCACTATAAGTGGCGCACCCGTCAGCGAAGTGCCTGCTACATAGCCGCCAAAAATCAATAAACATTTATCTACCCAAGGTTGATGCGAGGTAATTTTTTGATTAAAAATCCAAATAATGCCGTAAAAAATTGTAATCGAATAAACAAACACGATCATCACTCTATCAGGCAATGCAATCAAGCCAAATACCCCAACCAAAGTTGGCGGGATAATCCACACCAATGCAGATTTTAAGTATGCCCAATCCACCTCTTTAATTGACTTTAACAAACTCAGCGATGAAAAAAACAATAAATGCAGCCCAATAACAGGCAACCAATAAACAGGCGATGCACCTACCAACAGCATCAACGGCAAACCCAATGCCGCACCACCAAACCCAAGACCCGTACGCACAAACCCCGCCCACATAAAAATCAGGCCGACTAAAAATAATTCTGTATTGGAAAAATTCACAATCTATCTAACGGCGACACCACCCCTTGCCCACCTTGCTTTAAAACATGAGTATAAATCATCGTCGTTTGTAAGTCACTATGTCCAAGTAGGGCTTGGATAGTGCGAATATCCGTGCCAGTTTGTAATAAATGCGTGGCAAACGAATGCCTAAATGTATGCGCTGAGACCTTCTTATCAATACTTCTGCACTTTTTAACTGCCACTTTAATAGCCTTATTCACTGCTGATTGGTCAATATGATGGCGCCTATCAACGCCACTTCTCGGGTCAGTTGCAATATTTCTACTAGCAAAAACATACTGCCAACCAAATTCTTTATCCGCATTCGGATACTTTTTTGCCAACGTATTCGGCAAATACACGCTACCAAATCCCTGTGCCAAATCCAACTGATGTCCCTGCCTTCTTTGTTCTATATGCGTTTGCAATAACGGTATAATTTTTTTTGCCAGCGGTGTTACCCTGTCTTTTTTACCTTTTCCATCACGCACCGTAATTTGGCAGTATTCAAAATCAATATCCTGCACACGCAAACGCACCAGTTCAGAAATTCGCAATCCACCGCCATACAATATTTGCACCATTAACGCATTTTTTTCTTGTAATTTTGACAAAATTTTCTGCACTTCATTAACGCTCAACACCACGGGAATTCTAGGCGTTTTACGAGAACGCGTTGCTCGCACATTTTCAAGCACTCTTTTCAACACTTCTTTATATAAAAATACCAACGCATTAAACGCCTGATTTTGCGTGCTAGCAGCCACATTTTGTCGCACCGTCAAATCCGTTAAAAAAGTCTCTACCTTGCTTTCAGAATCCTCAAACAATTCACTTCTATCCTTCATCCCTGAAAACTTAATAAAACGTTTAACCCAATCACAATAAGTATTTTCAGTTTTATAAGCGTAGTTCATCCGTCTCATCACCTCTCGCATTTCGGCAATAATCGGTTTTTTATTTATTTTTTCTGTTATCATATAATTAAAAACAATATAGAAAGAAAATTTCTACTAATATCGTATATCAGGTAAATTATTTGTATTTTATCCCTAAAAAGATTGAAATACACTGTTTTTTACAGGCTTTTAATTTTAATATCGTAATGTAAGGATAATATGTCCTTATAATAATA
>NZ_CDSC02000434.1 GCF_001298715.1 Bathymodiolus azoricus thioautotrophic gill symbiont | reverse complement strand
GAGAATATTTATCGCAAAACGCCAATTATTAAAAATGAACTTATTAACAGGAACAACCCATCGGCTCAAGCGAATGCAGGCCGTAGAAAACTATTGATAGCGTTATTAAATAATTCTGATAAACGAGATTTGGGTATTAAAGCATATCCCGCAGAAAAAAGTATGTATAAAGCTATCTTAGAAAGTAGCGGTATGCATAGGAAGGTCAAGGGCATTTGGGGGATTACACCACCTACAGACGCCAACTATTTGAAAGTGTGGGACATAATAGAAGAATTTTTTAATAATGCTAAAGACCAAGCGCAAAATTTTTCCACTTTAGATGCAATTTTGACCTCGCCCCCTTTTGGCATTAAAAAACCAGTATTACCTATTTTTTATATTGCAGTTTATTTATTTAATAAAGATGAAATTGCTGTTTATGAAGATCGCTTTTATGTTCCGTATTTTACAACTGAACATTTAGAGCGCTTCTTGAAACGCCCAGATACCTTTACTTTTCAACAATTTAAGATAGAGGGGGTCACTCAATCATTCTTACAAGAATATGAAAACAGTTTGTTAAATGGAAAAAAAGCACCAAATGTGCCAAAACTATTTCAAGCAATGGCTGTATTTATGCAAGATATTCCACCTTATACTAAACAAACTAAAAATATTTCCGAAGTAGCGCAAAAAGTAAGAGATGCTTTTAAAAATAACAAAAGCCCTCAAGATCTGTTGTTTAGAAAATTGCCAGAAGCATGTGGTTTTGATAAAAATAATACTAAAGGTTTTGGTGATGTGGTTAAGCAATCATTACAAGAAATTAAAAATGCTTATAACAAAATGATTAGTAATCAAATATTAATCCTATCAGAAAAATTTAATATAGAAAAATTAGAACAAGCTAAAGGAAAAGTAAAAACTAAATTGGTGGAATATGGGCAAAATTTGCAAACTTATTCTACAGATGAGGAGACAACAAATTTTATTAATATTATTGGTGAAGACTTTACTAATTTAGATTACTATTTTGAGCATATTTTAATATCTGTCAATAATAAACATCCTAAAGAGTGGACGGATACTGATAGTGATCTAGTCAAACAAAAATTATCAGAAAATATAAAATTAATTATCAATTTAGATAAAGTCAGATCTTATCATTCGAAAGATGAATTAACAGACCCTCAGGAAATAGCAATTATGGAGAATATTGAGATTTTATCTAATAATGCCAAAATAAGATTAGCGACCAAAATACTAAAAAGTGTATCGGTTCAAGTAGAGAGGGTTAAAAATGGCTAAAAAAGTAAGGCATGTATTGGGTATTTCAGGCGGTAAAGATAGTGCTGCTTTAGCTATTTATCTTAAACAACAAAATAAAATTCCTGAAATAGAATATTTTTTTACAGACACAGGAGTGGAATTACCTGAAATTTATACTTTTTTAGATAAATTAGAAATTTATTTAGGTAAGAAAATAGTAAGGCTGGGAAGTAAAAAAGATTTTTTTCATCATCTTAAAATGAAAGATGGGATGTTGCCATCGCCACAACAGCGCTGGTGTACTAAAGACATGAAGTTAGCCCCTTTTGAGGAATTTATTGGCAATGACGAATGTATTTCTTATATTGGTATTCGCGCCGATGAAAATCGTGAAGGCTATATTAGCAATAAAAAAAATATCAAACCAGTTTTTCCCTTTATTGAGGATAGCTTAGTTAGAGAAGATATTTTTAACTTATTAAGAGAAACTGTAGGTATCCCAGAGTACTATGAATGGCGCAGTCGCTCAGGTTGCTTTTTTTGCTTTTTTCAACGTAAAGAAGAGTGGTTAGGGCTAGCAGAACGATACCCTAAAGAATTTGCAAGAGCAGTTCAAATGGAAAAACAAGAGGGCGGAAAGGGCTACACTTGGATTCAGGGTATGACTTTAGAAGAGTTAATTGAACGCAAAGACGAAATTTTAGCCAACAGTAAAAAAAGAAAAGAACATCTTGCAAGGAAAAAAGATAATCGATCTTGGCAAGATATTTTAATAGAAGATGGACAAGATGATGAGAGCCAAGCTTGTTTGATTTGTAGTTTATAAAGGAGAAGTATGGAGCAAATTAATTGGCAACCATCGACTAACAGTATACTTGATTTGCAAGATTGGACGGATCATGATCGCTTGGAAATCAGGCCAGATTTTCAAAGAAGACTTGTTTGGGGTGAAGCGGCAAAAATAATGCTGATGGATACCATATTAAAAAATATACCCATGCCAAAGATATTTGTATCTAATTTAGTAAAAAACAATAGACCCTACCGTTCCGTAATAGATGGACAACAAAGAATTACTGCTATTTTGTCATTTATTAGAGATGAATTTTCTCTAAAAAAACCTTATGACGGAGAGTTTCTTAATAAAAATTTTAGCGAGTTGCCAGAAGAGATACAGTATAATTTTTTTAGATATAAATTGGATTTTAATGAGATAAATGATGCTTCAGACGATCAGTTGAGAGAAATATATTCACGTGTTAATAAATATTCTACTGTTCTTAATAGCCAGGAGTTGAGGCGTTCTGATTTTCCTGGGGATTTTTTGACATTATCTGAAAAATTAGCGGTTAATGCTTTTCTTAATGATACAAAAATTTTTACTATTACCAGTAGAAGAAGATTTGGCGATGCTGAATATGTGTCTGAATTGTTAGCAGGACTAATAGATGGTGTTCAAGATAAAAAAAATACATTAGATAATTTTTATAGGGATTATGCCGATTGGAATGTCATAGAAAAAAACAAAATAGAAAAGGAGTTTATTGAAATACTTAAAGACATACACTTAATTTTTAACGAAAAAGAACACATTGGACAAAGTGGACCATTAACCACTTGTTATCATGAAAAGATAAAATTTAAGGGATTTATTAGTAAAACAAGATTTAAGCAAAAATCTGATTTTTATGCTTTATTTTTTGCAATAAGAAAATTGAAAAAATTGAAATATGATATTGCAAATAAAAATTTGGAAAATTTAAGAATAGATTTAATGTTTATGCACAAATATACCAACCCTCATTCGGATATAAGCCTATTTAGGGAGTATGCTACAAGATGTTTGTCCGATGCAAATTCTAAAGTAAGCAGAGAGTGGAGAATTGATTTTTTATTTAAAATTTTATCTGGAACATATGGTGGTACTTCTGTTGAAAGTAATGAGCAACTAAGCAGTATAGCCCTTGATTGGGTTGAGATAATACAAAACAAGGATGGGTGTCTACCGTATTCCTATTGTGGAAAGTGTAAAGAGGATAATTTAAATTACGAAGATGAATACGGAAAAGTGCGTTTAAATAAATCACAACTATATTGGGACAATAAACAAACAAATTATCAATTAACTAATTCAGAGTTTATTTGCGGCAATTGTTTAAAAAAGAATAGTGAATAATTTTTCTCCTCCCAGTAAAGTAACAGGAATAAGTTTGAATGACTATGATATTTTAGAATTATTGGGAGAAGGAGGTAATGCTTCGGTGTATAAATGTGTTAACGAGGCAACATCTAGTGAATATGCAATCAAATTTCAAGTTAGATTAAATGGCAATAGAATTGATAGATTCAATAAGGAAATTAGATTAAATAAAGAAATTGGTAGTCACGAACATTTAATCAAATATATAGATAGTGGAAAATACAGAAAACACCCATTTATTATTATGACGCTTGCTGAGCAAGATTTAACGGAAAAATTTAAAAATCAAGAAAATTTTACTAAGGAAGAATATTTTTCTCAATTTAGAGGATTATCCAAAGCATTAGCTTGCTTACATAAACAAGCCATTCATAGAGATATTAAGCCAGAAAATATCTTGATTTCTAATGGAAGATGGTTATTAAGTGATTATGGCTTATGTAAGTTTGATAGTGATACGATGCAAGAGGCAATTACTAAAGATGGTGAAAAAGTAGGTCCTGCTTTTTGGATGTCTCCAGAGGCAAATAATCTTAATTGCGGCATTAATGATAAAATTAGCAAATCATCTGATGTATTTCAATTGGCGTCAGTATTTTGGTTGATTGTTAATCAAAAACACCCAACAGGAGTATTGAGAAAAGAAGATTGGTCTGGGCCTGAAAAATTATTTGAACCAATATATAATGCGTTACACAATGATAAAGATATGCGCCCTAAAAATGGAAGTGAGTTTGCTCAGCAAATTGAAGGGGCGATTATAGAGTAACTATAAAAGGATAAAATTATTATGGATATAAAAAATGTATTTAGTGTTGACACCGTCAATATGAAAAAATTATTTGTTGATGAGCAGGAAAAATGTTTTTATATTCCCGCTTATCAACGACCTTATTCGTGGAAAAAAGACGACATTAATCGGATGTGGGAGGATATTGTTTATGGATTAGAGCAACTGGATAATAGT
>NZ_CDSC02000375.1 GCF_001298715.1 Bathymodiolus azoricus thioautotrophic gill symbiont | reverse complement strand
TATTGATATTGAAGAGTATGATTGGGTGGGTGGCTCGTTTTATCTTGAGAATGCTGGTTTCTATAAGCAATGCACAGAAGGTAATGAGTGCTACAGTTCATCTTTAATTCCAAGCGGGGTTACAACAAAATTCAATGGCGTTGATGAGGTTAGTTGTAAATGGCTTTGGGATACTAACGGAGGTTTAAGAAAGAACTTAATTAAAGAATTTAAACTAGATAAAGGCTTAGATAATGAAGAGGCTGATGACATAATGAGAAGTTACTTAAAATCAAGTGATAATTTTGTAGATTTAGAGATGGAAAATGAATTAAATAAGGGGGTTCTTTCATTCCTATCTGGGATTTTGGTGGTAATGACAACGTGGATATCTGAGTTTTTTATAAATACTCTAACAGTCGTGATAATTGCTTTTTTACCTATTGGTCTAGCAATGGTAAAATTAATATTTGTTGTTTTGCTACCCATTATACTGTTAGTGTCAGCACTTAGAGTTGATGTATTTATACAGCTAATGGTATTTTATTTTGCAATTAGTTTTTTAACTGTTATCTGGGCAATTGCTGCTTTTATTGACAACAATATTATGAATGTACTAACAGACACAGGCATAGGCAATGATAGTGCTTCAAGTATTGCCAGTGAATTAATGGGCAGAATGACAACATCTGGTGCAATGGTTGCCCTTGGCTCATCATTTCTATATTATCAGATGACAACAAGGTGGTTTAAACTAATGGCAATGGTCGGCGCTGAAGGTGCAAAAGAAGCTTCAGGAGCTATGGATGACTCTAAAGAAAGC
>NZ_CDSC02000374.1 GCF_001298715.1 Bathymodiolus azoricus thioautotrophic gill symbiont | reverse complement strand
CATTAAAGCTAAGTGCTGACATCATTAAGAAAATTCGTCAATTTTTTGATGGGCAAGGGTTGTGTGAAGTGCAAACCCCGCAACTGCTTGACTATCCTACAACCGATGTTTATATTGATAGTATTGCACTGCAAGTTAATAAAGACATTGGGCTTAAATCGAAATATCTGCACACCTCTCCTGAATTAGAAATGAAGAAACTACTGGCAAAGGGCAGTGGGGATATTTATCAGATCTGTCAAGTGTTTCGTAATAATGAGCAGGGTGCACAGAATTTTAACGAGTTCACAATGTTAGAATATTATCGTTTAGGGTTTGATATCCATAGATTGATGGATGATATGACAGATTTGCTTAAATCGTTGGGCTTTACTAGACCAGCAACACGGTTGTCTTACGCACAAGCATTCAGTGAATTTGCTGATATTGATATTTTAAATATGGATTTTAATGACTTAAAAAAAATAGCCAAATCGCATGATTTATGTAGTGATTTTGAGTGGATTGAAGATTTACAGATTTTGCTGTTTACCGCATTGTGTGAGCCAAAACTGGAAGAATACCCCCTTTGTTTTATTTATGATTACCCCAAGAGCCAATCTGCCTTGGCTAAAGTACAAGGGCAAGTAGCACATCGATTTGAGATGTATATGTATGGTGATGAAGTGGCAAATGGTTATGATGAATTACAAGATGCACAGGACTATCAAAAATGCTTTGGGCTTGAAATTAATAAGCGTTTGGTTCTAGGCAAAGCACCCGTTGATATTGATAAAGGTTTTTTGTCAAATTTACAAAATTCCCTGCCACAATGCTCAGGGGTTGCTATTGGGGTAGAGCGATTATTGTCAAATCTGTTAAAATGAAAATTATGATTCGATTATTTCCCTTATTATTATTGTTGAGCTTGAATGTAGGCGCTTTGCAA
This sequence comes from Bathymodiolus azoricus thioautotrophic gill symbiont, assembly GCF_001298715.1. GTDB lineage: Bacteria > Pseudomonadota > Gammaproteobacteria > PS1 > Pseudothioglobaceae > Thiodubiliella. The sequence goes on along the minus strand of NZ_CDSC02000374.1, from coordinate 1,381 downwards.
TTTTTGCAGCCTACAGATGGACAAAATACAGTTAAACAAAAACTAGGGCGCTCTGAGCAACCACCACCAACACAAATTCTGACCCAACTAAATAAGGATGCAAAAAGTGGTAATGTAAGAGCGCAACTAAGTTTGGCAAAAATGTATCATCATGGTATCAATGTTGCAAAAGATATGAAGTTGGCGTTTTATTGGTATTTTCAAGTTGCCGAATCTGGCTATTCTACAGCGCAGTTTAATTTGGCAGAGTTTTATTATAACGGTATTGGTACTGAGAAAAATTTGAAACAGGCAGTATTTTGGTATTCAAGAGCAGCACAGCAAGATTTTATAGAGGTGCAATATAAATTAGCCACAATGTATCACTTTGGAAAAGAGATAGAAGTTGATTATGTAAAGGCTCGTTATTGGTATACAAAGGCTGCCAAACTTGGGTTTGTACCTGCTCAGTTGGCACTGGGTAAACTGTATGACAAGGGAGAAGGTGTGGCAAAAGATTTGACAGAGGCACAACATTGGTATGAAGCTGCAGCTGTACAGTCAAACGCTGAAGCACAATATTATTTGGCTTTGTTATTTGAGCGCCAAGAGAAATTTGTTCAAGCATTATTGATGTATCAACAATCAGCAGAACAAAAGTTTACCAAAGCGCAATTGCGTCTGGCTAAATTATATTATCAAGGTCGTTTAAGTGAGAAAGACGATATTGAGGCGCTTAAGTTGGCGTTAATAGTTGCTGAAAAAGGCAATGTTGAAGCGCAATTTTTGGCGGCAAGTATTTATCATTACAGCACACAAGTTGAACAGGATTTAGAGCAGGCAAGGTATTGGTATGATAAAGCTTTTAAGCAAGGTCACACATCAGCAGAATCTTTGTTAAGGCAGGTTGATGCCAATATAGCGGACAATAAAAATACTGAAGATGATTATCAGACAGTAGAAATTTCAGAAAAACCATCTGTTAAATTGATAGAAAATTTACTCAGTAAACCCTTAGAAAAGCCTATCATTACCACCATACCTAATGTGAAAGAAATCAAGCGTTCATTATTGGATAATACGGAAGCGCTAGATAAGAATATTAAAGCATTAACCCTTAGTGCTGAGCAAGGCAACCCAACTGCACAACACAATTTGAGCATCTTGTTTAGTATTGGCGCATTAGTACCAAAAAATGATACAAAAGCTTTTACATTAATGCAAAAATCAGCCAGACAAGGCGTGGCACGCTCACAAAATTCTTTGGCAATGATGTATTTCAAAGGTATTGGCGTTAAAGCGAATTACCAATCTGCATATTTTTGGGCTGCCTCTTCTGCCAAACAAGGTAATCAAGAAGGTAAGAAGATTTTGTCGTATATCAGCAAATACAAATAATAAT
>NZ_CDSC02000372.1 GCF_001298715.1 Bathymodiolus azoricus thioautotrophic gill symbiont | reverse complement strand
GGCAAATGTTTTTCAGTGTGCCCTGCCAAATGAATTTCACCAACATCCTCTTTATCAATCACTGCTAAATAATCACTGGCTTGATAATGGTGATTTATACAACTTACATAAATATTATTAACATCAAGCAATAAACCACAACCACACAAACCTGGCAAACGGGCAAAAAACTCCCATTCAGGTATATTTGAAACTTTAAATTGTAAATAAGAGGATGGATTTTCTATCAAAATTTGTCGCCCTAAAAAATCTTGAGTAGCTTTGACTTTGTCTGCAAAATGGTTTAAAGTCGCTTGAGTGTAAGGCAATGGCAACAAATCGTGCAAATAGTTACCATCAATACTTGACCAACTCAAATGATCTGACACCAAATCAGGCTGAAACCTGTCCACCGCATTTTTTAAATTTTGCAAATGCTGTTGATTAAGCTTATCATCCGAGCCTAACGACAGGCCTACCCCGTGCAAACTAAGTGGGTAATCATCAGCTATTTGCTCCAATTGATAGCTGGCAAGATTGTCATAAAAAAAATTCTCACTATGCACTTCAAGCCAATCAATATTAGGCTTTTCATTTAGCACTTGTTGTAAATGCTGATGTCTCAATCCAATGCCAACGCCTTTTACCAAAACTTATACCATGGCTTATTATCAACAAAGATCTTTGTGGTGCTTAATCCTTTGTCAATCCAGCCATAATTGATGCCGCCATCCAGTTCAAAAACATTTTTATAGCCGATTTTTTTACCTAAAAGTTTACCAATAACCTTAGTGCGATTAGCGTGAGCACAAACCAAAATAAATGGTGTGTCTTTGGTTTTAACAATACTGGATAAATCTTTTAACCATTGTTTAGTGTTGTAATTATTTTTTTTATCAAAAAAAGTAAGCTTATACGCATCAGGAATAATACCATATCTGGCATATTCATCTTGTCGACGAACATCGATAATAGCGACCCCTTGTTTGATTTTTGCTTGCACTTCAGTCGTTGAAAGAGTTGTAAAGTCTGCCTGAATTTCTAATGACAATAGACTAACAATTAAAATTAATTTTTTCATATTTTATTCTTACAATTTAAATACTTCAATGAGGTCTTTGCTAAAAATCCCAGTAAGCATATAAAACAACACTTTTATCCACTTGGCGATTTTTTAAACTTAGCCTTATAATGGTGGCACCTTCCAGTTAACTTCAAAGTTATGTATTTCAGTATTAGTTGTGTTCATATTTGGCCATTGAAGACGCTTTAATGAAAACTGACCAGTCAATCTAGTGCCAACAGGAATATTTGTATTTAGTGTTGCGTCAAAACTAATATTCAATTTATTTGCTACAGCGTATTCACAAGTCATCGCGCTATTAATTTGCACATTTTGGCATCCTGAAAGTGTCACATTGGCAACCAGATAGACTTCATACTGTTTTCCACTTTCATCATTCAGCATAGTAGAAAATTTTGAAGAAGGTCCACTTGACCATACCATATTTGTAGGGGCATTAATCGTATTATCTCCCCCAATAAAAGCCGATGATGGATGACCAGTGGTGCGTTGAATTGGTTTGATATCAATAGAAATATCTCTATTCATTATATGAGTAAAAACAGGGGGAATTGACACGAAAACCCCCTGTTTAGGAGTTCCACCAGTGTGCAGAGTTCTAGATATATCTAACAATTCTAAATCTAACTCGTAAAAAGTACCATTATCAGTTGCAAACGAATAAAAATAATTTTCATCTGCATCAACAAATGATGTATGCGACTGTAATATTTGACCTTTTTCTTGTTCAGTACTTACAGTAATATTTTTAATATTTTTATGTGTTTCTGTATTAATGATAGTAACAAAGGTATCTTTATGATTAGTAACAATGGCTAAATTTCTCTTTGGAATAAAAGTTGTATGAGCACTTCCAAGCCCTGTTTTAATTATATTAACTATACCCATATTGTCCCTATTAATGACATACATATACCCCTGAGTAGAGCCAACATAAATATGCCTTCCGTCGGGATGTAAATCAGCATGGTGTGAACCCATTTTTTCAGGATTACCATACAAAGATTGAGCTCTATTTATAAAAATTTCTTCTTGATCAATTTTAATTTCTAGTAACATAGGGGGAATTCCATTGTCAGGTGACCCTTCGGCAATAGCATAATATGTCCGGCTTGCCTCATTCTTAATGCCGACAAAACTATGCACTGAAGTTGGTGTTTTAACTTTATTCAAAAACTCAGTACTGAAACCAGAACTTCTATTACCAACTATTTTCCATAAGCTAATAGACCGATTTTCCCTATCAATAACGGCAAATTTTCGATCTGTAAACCAAAAAGGATGTCCTGAAGATAATGTGCCACCATAATCTAAACTGGGCACTGTTAATGTATTTTCTCCTGCAGTTGCAACTACCTTGTTGGTGTTTGGATCAATGATGCTTGACATAGGCTTATCTGCACCTGCAACTATAACAACTCCTAAGGATTCGTTATAAGCCTCTGCAGATCTTGGTTTGTGACTCAAATTAATAGAATTTGTTCTTAACATGGTTTCTGAGTTAATAATATCAATTGAATCTGCATTGCGGGTCGATACATAAAGATTTTTTGTATTTCCAGCCTTATCAACTGGATACGGATTCATGTTAGTTGGAACATCAGTAAGAAGCGTCATGGTAGCCACATCAATAACAACAACTCTGTTAAATTCTGGATCGCCATAAAATGCACGAATATCCCATCCCCATGATATGGAACTTATTAATATACAATATAGTGATATAGTGATATAGTGATTTTTATTTTTGTCATTATTTACTCATTGAAATTAAATTAATTATTTGGTTCTGTTTGCCCCATAGCAGGATAGAAAACCAATTTAAATGTGCCATCTTGTGGATGAAAATATTTGCTAGCATACATTGCTTCTCTTAATACAGAAAGACTACTTGCATTAAAATAAATACGCTCTAATAAAGCCTCCTTACCCTCTTTTAATTGATAAAGATTATGTTGGAATTGCACCAAACCATTGTTAATGTTTTTAAGCGTGTAATTGACCGCATAAGGATGATTATCTAATGAATAAGTTTGTGAGCGAGTATTTTTATCAACCTTTGGAGCAATAATTGGGCGAATCATCTGAAAGCTAAATTTTGGAATTAATGTATCTTGTATTAGTCTTTCTTCTGCTAAAGCGTCAATATTAAAATGACCAAAATTACTCTGGAATGTAAAACGAAAATCAACAACTTTACCGTTGATATTCACCATTAAACCAAATACACCCAAATCTTTTAAAGCACTCACGCCGTTATTTGCTAAAAATAAATAACCTAATTTTTTACCCTTATTATCTTTAATGGTAACATCTAAATTGGTCGGATAAGAGCGATTACTTGGCAACTTTTTGTATTGCAAGTCAAAATTATAACGCTGATTATTTTTATCATAAAAATCAAAATTGATACTATTGTTTTTCTCCCCGACATCGCCTAACTTTAGTTGCTTTGTAATATTAAAACCCTTGCCAGTAATATCCAACTGGAAGGGCGTTATCATTGCTATTGTTGGTGTTGACATAGTAATTAACAATAAGATAAGCGTCCTTGTAATACTTTGATTCATTTTGTTCATAATTTTTCCTTTATAAATAATACAGTCGCTTTTATTCAACTTGAAACCTGTTATACGAACTATTTTTATAAATAGTTGCAATATTTTGCACATTATTTTTAAAATAATTCAAGACCTTTGCATAAATAGGGGTGATTAGCAAAATCCAATTTTTGCCCAATTGGTGATTTCTTTAAATATTGTCCTAGCAGGGCTAAGGCTGGGTTTAAAAAATCGCCAAGTGGGTAAAAAGTGGGTTTTTAATGATTGTTCCTATTTATGCAAAGGTCTTGAATTATCTTGAAAATAATAACCACAACCAAGGATACCTTGATTGTGATTATAAAGCCTTCTAAGAAGAGGTTAGACTACCACCCACCAATTTTTTACATAAACCCGATGGCAATGCCAAAAAGGCATCAGTTTGCCCGTCAGTTGTTGAGCTACCAGCACACGACGAAGTCTTGGTTGCACAATCATTTTTACCTGCTTTTACCACACCATAGCATTTTTCTTTAGAGTCTGCATGTGTTTCTAAAACTAACGCATTAGAGCCTAAAATAACGACAGTGGCAATACTTGCTTTTAATGTTTTGTTCATTTTTTTCCTTTTGTAGTTAATAAAAAT
>NZ_CDSC02000371.1 GCF_001298715.1 Bathymodiolus azoricus thioautotrophic gill symbiont | reverse complement strand
AGATATTAAAGGGCTTGAAACTGGGTTGTGTGAGTTCCAAAGATTCATCTGATGACGATATCCCCGATACATTAACCAGTGATCAAATAGACGCAAAATCCATTGGATCAGGCTCATTTAAAACAGCCTATAATTTTAAAAATCAACCTGGTTTATTGGTATTGCTATTAGCTTCAGAGCATGAAGTCATCAAGATTGAAGAGGAGATGAGGTGGTTAGATCAACTAGACTCACTTGGTATGAAAACCCCTAAGCGTTACAAACAAATTACATTTATAAAGAAATCTAAGTCTAAGTTTAAACCCGATGTTGAGCAACACGGTTTAGTTGTGCAAAAGATTGAAGGTGCACAAGATATAAGATTAAGGCGCAGAGCAGCATATGCTGGATCTCTGTCAAAAGTGCTGAACAATAGCAACAACCAAACTTTAAAAGATGTTAAACGTTTACAAAAAATATTTACAAAAAACCCCAATCTTTTTGTGGCAGATTTCCAAGGACTTGTTGCTGAAGACGGTCAACTGTATATTATAGATCCGCAGGGTGTTGATATGAATGCAGAAAAAATGCGAAATTCAATTCACTTAGATGTTTTACAGTCATTTGAGCAACATATTTTAAAGCGTCATCAGCGTTTTACCGATAAAGCACTCAATCATATTGCCTATATTGACAAGGAGCTTTGGAAATCATACAGCGATACACAAAAACAACAAATACTAAGCGATACACGGAAAAATAACAATAAAATCATTGTTATTTATGATTTTAAAACAGGCAAAAAAGAAGTTGCCCATCAACCAAGTAATGCGCAAGAGTTGGATTTTGACACTATCGAAGTCATTACCCGTGATAACCAAAACCAAGGTGTTAATTTAAAAGAAAAGTGTCTTGATTTTATCAAGCAAGAAGGTTGGGTAAAAACAAAAGATTTTGTTTTCCGTGTCAATATTGCTGAGGAGTACGAAGCTTTAAACCTCAAAAGCAATGGTAAAAACAAACACAATATTATTTTGTCTATTGGTGAAGATAAAATCACCATAGACGCTGCCAAAGCGTTATTCGATAAACACCCTGATACCAGCATTATTGTGACACTCGATGAACAAGGTGAATTGGTTTTTCCAGAAGGTGAAACATTCAGTCCTGATTCTAGTGTGCGGCTCAATATTGTTGGACATCCAGAAAACTTAGGAAAAGTGAGTGCCACAAAGTTAGCAGATTACACCGACACACTAATGCAACGCTATCATGTCGATTCAGTGGACAGTCCCGCCTATTTAAATCGGGCTGCGATTGTAGGTTGTGATAATGGAATGCTGAGTGAAAATTACGCCAAGCAACTTTATACCCGAGAATACTTAAGAGGCGCTAGCGTTA
>NZ_CDSC02000370.1 GCF_001298715.1 Bathymodiolus azoricus thioautotrophic gill symbiont | reverse complement strand
TTCTAAGGATTACTTATCTTTGAGTGATGATGAGTTTTTGGATTGATTAATAGGGGTGGATTTGATAGGATAGATACGAATTTACAGAAAGAAGTTTACTTGACTGCTAAACAACATCAAAGCGTTTAAGTCGTTGCTATCTTGATTTAAACGAACAACAAAACAAGCTCTGCCTAAACAAAGGAGGCTTAAGCACACCTGAAAAATCCAAACGATCCAAAATATCGAATAATTTGTGCTGATCTTATCAAATTGGGTGTATTGTCTGTATTTTTATGAATGCAAGACTTGAATGGGGTGAATTTTTAGGATTTTGATTGGTATTTTTTAGGTTGGGTGGTTTTATCTTTGGATTTGGGTATTATAAGGAATGCAAAGCTCTTGTAAAATCTGTAAAATTCATCTAACCGATATTTTTAACACTATTCCTAAAAACAATGCAATCAACAAAAGAGCAAGCAACCGAACAAGATTTAATTAAAAGATTACAAAGAGACCTTTGCATAAATAGGAATGACTGACAAAATCCAATTTTTGCCCCATTGACGATTTCTTTAAACCTTGTCCTGGCTGTGTTAAGGCTGGGTTTAAAATCGCTAAGTGGGTGAAAAGTGGGTTTTTGATGGTTATTCCTATTTATGCAAAGGTCTCAATACAATACAAACATTAAAGATCAAGAAACCTTAGACGCTAATTTCCGTCAAATTTTCAACACTGTTGAAAATTAGTGGGCGAGGTTATTTTGAATAAAAAATATTAAAATGAATAGAAGAAGAAAATTAAAACCAAAGACTTACGAATTAGAGATTGAAACCTTATCACATGAAGGGCGAGGTATTGCACATTTAGAGGAAAAAGTGATTTTTGTGAGTGGGGCGTTGCTGGGAGAGAAAGTAGTGGCTGAGCGTGTTCTTTCTCGTGCTAAATTTGAAGAGGCGGAGGTGTTGAAGGTGTTAGAACCTTTGTGGGGGCAGGCGTGGGGTTATCGGTGTAAGACACGATTGGGGGTGTGTTGGGTAGCGAAAAAAAATAAGGTTTTAGTGAGTTTTCGGAAGAAAAAATCGGGTTGGGTAGCTAAATATGGACAGGTGTAAGGTGTTGCATGCTTCCATTGGCGAGCATTTTCGAGCTTTGAGACAGTGTGTTGAGTGGCTTTCTATTAAATCTCAGGTGGCACTTAATCAGAGCAATAAAGCGATTGATTTGTTTTATGGTTTAGGTAATTTCACCTTACCAATGGCTAAATATGCCAAGTATGTTATTGGCGTGAAAGGGGATTCAGGGTTGATTGAACGATCCAATGATAATACCCAGAAGAACGCCATTAATAATGTGGATTTTTATAGGGCAGATTTATTTAAAGAAGTGGCGGGTTTTGAGTGGTTTCGAGGTAAGCACTATAATAAGGCACTGATTGACCCTGATCGTTCGGGTGCCATTGAAATCGTTGAATTATTGCCAAAATTAGGGGTTGAGCGTTTGGTTTATGTGTCGTGTAATTCTGCCGCCTTGGCGAGGAATACGGCTAAATTAATTACACCTGGGTATCAATTGGAAACCGCAGGGGTGATGGATATGTCTCCACAAACTGCCCATGTTGAGTCCATTGAATTATTTGTTAAATGTTAAATTTGGCTCAAATTAAGCAGGCTATTGGCAACAATGGTGCTTTTAATAGGGGGGTTCAATATTATCGTCATAATGCGCTTAAAAGTTTGGAAATTGAGCATAAAGATTCGGGCTCTATTATCTTAAATTCTCAGGTATATGGCAATCATTTGTATACTCAAACGATCAGCATTCATCGTAATAGACACACTATTATTGCAGGGAAATGTGATTGCCCAGTGGGTTATAACTGCAAGCATGTTGTAGCAACGGTCATCGCTTTTATCAATACGGAAAAACCAGACAAGGCTTTTCAAGAGGAAAATTTGCAATCGAAATTTAAAGTGTGGGCGGATGATTTTCAACAATTAGGGCAACAAAACCAGCAAGTGCAAACAAGCAATGAATATATGATTTATCGTTTGTTCACTGATGACAGTTGTTATGGCGACGATATTGAGTTTATACGGGTCAAGCAACTTAAAAATAAACAACGGCGTTTTCATAAGATGGATGTTGATAAACTTTTATATGCGGGCACTCATCAGCACATAATTAGTAAAGTTGACCAAGAGATTATCGTAATGTGTCGGGGTATTTTCCCGCAATATACTTATTATAGAAAAACCATTGCTGGCAAATTGGGTTATCGTGTTTTGCTTGAGATGATCAAAACCAATCGTTGCTTTTATCAAGACAACGAACAGCCGTTGCAATTGAGAAAGAGTCAAATCACATTAGAATTAAATTGGAAAAAAAGAGGAAATTATTATCAAATAACCACGAATTTAGCACCAGATGCACGGGTTATTGCCTCCGATCCCGTTGTGGTTATTGACAATAATCAGGCAACTATTTTGCAGGGCATTGACTACGATTATTTGGACAAAATACGCAATGCGCCTGCGGTTTATAAAGCACAAATACATGCAATGTATCAATTATTTAAGCGTGATTTGAGTGGCATTAATATTGTTATTCCAGAGGACTTTGAGTGTCGGAAAATTCGTACAATTGCCACGCCAAAAATCAAGTTAAGTAATCAAGATCAGCCTAGGGTAACGCTGAGTTTTATCTATGATGAGGTAGCATTAAATTATGCACCACAAGAATCAGTCAGTGTTATTTTAGAGGGTGGTATGCAATATCACATTCAGCGTGATTTGACGCTTGAGAATCAGATTAAACAGCAGTTTGAAGCCTTGGGTTTTATGAGTGATGTTCTAAAGCAGCAACTATATTTTTATTATGACAATGAAAACAAGCAACAATATTTAGATTTTTGGTATCAGTTTAAACAAAATTTGACCACCTTAAAGCAACAAGGTTTTGCGATTGAAATTGATCCAAGTTGGACGCTAGATTTTGCCAATAATGTTCAAGTGGCAGTAGAAAGTGAGGCAGAAAATAACTGGTTTTCCCTGTCATTTAATTTAGAATTTGATGGGGTAAAACTCCCGTTAGCCCCTTTACTAAGTTCGTTTATAACGGAATTTGATCAGAATGAAGCCAGAGAATATGTTAATTTAGAAGTGCGTTCTGATTATTTTGTGCGTATTAAAACGGAGCAAATTAAACCCATTTTGAAGGTGGTATTGCAATTGCATGATGGGCAATCTCAAGACATAAAAGTGGGGGCATATGAAGCACACATATTGGGAAATATTGACGAGAATATTCTGTGGCATGGATCAAAAGAAGTGTTAAATCTGGCAGAAAAGTTACGCAATTTTGATCAAACTGCTCCTGTGAAGGTGCCTAAAAACCTACGCAACACACTCAGAGATTATCAGAAAACAGGGCTTAATTGGTTGAATTTTTTATTTGAGTTTGGATTTTCTGGCATTTTGGCAGATGATATGGGATTGGGAAAAACTTTGCAAACCTTAACCCATTTGTCATGTTTAAAAACGCAAAAAAAATTAAAAAATCCGGTGTTAGTCGTGGTGCCAACTTCATTGATTGCTAATTGGAAAAATGAGGTGAAAAGATTTACACCGAATTTAAAAATATGTTCATTGTATGGTGGAGCAGAACGCTTTAAAGCCTTTGAAAAAACAGCAGATGCCGATATTTTATTAACTTCTTATGCATTGATTTATCGGGATATTGATAGATTTACTAAATATCATTTTAGTTATATTATTTTAGATGAAGCGCAAAAAATTAAAAACCCAAGAACCAAAATGTTTGCTGCCATTAAATCCCTTAAAAGTGATTGTCGCTTAGCATTGAGTGGCACTCCAATTGAAAATCATTTGGGTGAATTGTGGTCAATTTTTTCTTTTTTAATGCCTGGATTTTTGCACAGTCAAACTGTTTTTAAAAAGCAATATCAAACCCCCATTGAAAAACACTGGGACGAGGACAAGCAGAAAATGCTCAATCAGCGTGTGCGTCCTTTTATGCTGAGACGTACCAAAGCTGAAGTTTTACCAGAATTGCCCGCAAAATCTGAGATTATTAAATACACTCAATTTGATAAAAAACAAGCCACTTTATACGAAAGCATTCGTATTACCATGGAGAAAAAAGTGCGAGAAGCAATCGCACAAAAAGGTTTGGCAAAATCGCATATTATGTTGCTTGATGCCTTGTTAAAACTGAGGCAAGTTTGTTGCGATCCGCAATTGGTCAAAATAGAGGCGGCAAAAAAAGTAAAAGACTCCGCTAAATTACATTTGTTTTTGGATTTATTAGAAGAGTTATTGGCTGAAAATAGAAAAATATTGGTTTTTTCTCAATTCACCTCAATGCTGAAGATTTTGCAGAATCAATTAGAGCAGAAAAATATCAGTTACACCCAATTAACCGGTGCCACTAAAAAACGCGAAGAAGTGATAGAAAAATTCACTTCTGGTGAAGTCAATGTATTTTTAATTAGCCTTAAAGCTGGCGGCGTTGGACTTAATCTCACCGAAGCAGATACTGTTATTCACTATGACCCATGGTGGAACCCCGCGGTTGAAAATCAAGCAACCGACAGAGCACATCGTATCGGACAAACCAAAGCGGTATTTGTGTATAAACTCATTATTGAAAATAGCATTGAAGAAAGGATTTTAGAATTACAAAAAAAGAAACTGCAATTACAACAAGGTATTTATAAAGGCGGAAAAACTGACAAAGTTTTAGGTAAAGAATTGCTGAAATTGCTGAAGGCATAAAATTGTTTTTTTGTTTTGACGAGGTCGGTTTATTTTTGCAAAGGTTGGGTGTAAATTGCGCTAAGTCCCGCCAAAGTCTCGTTCTGAAATTGTTGGGGTTTTATAGTTAAAAATAAGTTAAAAACACCTGAAAATGATAAGAGAGGAAATAAAAAAGGTGTTGAATGGATTTAAAAACACTTAATAAATTTGGATTTTTGGAGATAGCCTTAAGCAAAAAAC
>NZ_CDSC02000082.1 GCF_001298715.1 Bathymodiolus azoricus thioautotrophic gill symbiont | reverse complement strand
CCCAAGATTCAACAATCTGAAATTGCTTATTTCGAATAAGCTAAACCCTAAATTCAAATTCTAGTTGAAACATTCCTACTGCGTTTTCTTTATTTAAAGATCAACACCCATAACCTGAACTTCTGCTAGAGACAGATAACCACTGTCAGGCAATTGGATTCTAACATAGCGACCTTGTTTGCCTGGTGCGTCTAATGTAATGATTTTTTTGGGATCAGGTGCAACATGAAAGTCTTGTTGATAGGTGTGGGTGCTGAAGTCTGATTCATTAGAAATACTAACTCGGTAGTCGCTTAGCCTATCTGCACAGCAATCAGTGCGGTTGTAGATAATGATTTGATTGATATTTTTCTTGCTGCCTAGATCAACCTGCCACCAAGCGCTTCGTTCCAGTTTGGTATGGGTTGTGCTCTTATTTAAGAAATAGCCATCAGTGTTACCATCCACTGCATAACCAGCAACAGGATCAATAGAGTAGTATAGATATGTGCTGGATTGTGTGGCAGGTTTTCCAAGCGCTAGATTATAACCAAAGACATATGTGCCTCCATAACTTGGGTCACCCCATGTCCTGATTGAACCATCAGGCTTAACAGCAGTAAAGCTATATGCATTTGAATAAATCTTAATATAGCCTTTGTCAGTAGGTCCTTTTGTGCTGTCATTCTTTGGTTTAATCCACGAACTATCTAAGTTACCCCATGATGTAATTGAGCCATCGGCTTTAAGGGCAGCAAAGGCTCTGTCGGTTGAATAAATCTTGATATAACCTTTGTCAGTGGGTGCCTTGGATATGTATTCACCTCCAGCAACTGACTCACCCCATGTCGTGATTGAGCCATCAGCTTTAAGGGCGGCAAAAGCATATGCATTTGAATAAATTTCGACATAGCCTTTGTCAACGGGTGCGCTTTCGCCTCCAGAATATACATCACCCCACCCCTTGATTGAGCCGTCGGCTTTAAGGGCGGCAAAGGCATATGTATTTGAATAAATCTTGGTATAGCCCTTATCAACGGGTGCATTTGTGCCTCCAGAATCTGCCTCACCCCACGCCTTGATTGAGCCGTCAGTTTTAAGGGCGGCAAAGGCAACTGCATTTGAATAAATCTTGGTATAGTCACTACCAGAGGGTACATTTGCGCCTCCAGAATATGCGTTACCCCACCCCTTGATTGAGCCATCGGCTTTAAGGGCAACAAAGGCTTTGTCGGTTGAATAAATCTTGATATAGCCTTTGTCAGTGGGTGCATTGGGTGCGTCTTTGCCTCCAAAATTTGAGTCACCCCATGTCTTAACTGAGCCATCGTGTGTAAGGGCAGCAAAGGCTCTTCTATTAGAATAAATCTCGGTATAGTCACTGCCAGAAGGTGCACCTCTGCCTCCAGAATATGGGTTACCCCACGCCGTGATTGAACCATCAGCTTTAAGGGCGACAAAGGCATATACATTTGAATAAATCTTGATATAGCCTTTGTCAGTGGGTGCTCTGGATGCACTTACGCCTCTAATAAGTAAGTCACCCCACGCCGTGATTGAACCGTCAGCTTTAAGGGCGGCAAAGGAATGTTTATTTGAATAAATCTTGGTATAACCACTATCAGGATCAGGTGCTTTTTCGCCTCCAAAATGTGGGTTACCCCATGCCTTGATTGAGCCATCACCTTTAATGGCAGCAAAAGCCATCTTATTAGCATAATTTGGCGCATTATTAACCCCACCAAAATCATTATGAGCACTAGAATAATCCACCTCAGAAAAATGCAAAGGATCAATACCTATAACCTGAACTTCCGCTAAAGACAAAATCTTACTGCCAAACATCTGGACTCTAACATAGCGACCTTGTTTGCCTGGTGCGTCTAATATAATGGTTTTTTTGGGGTTAGGCGTAGCATGAAAGTCTTGTTGATAGATGTGGGTGCTGAAGTCTGCTTTATTAGAAATACTAACCCGATAGTCTTTTAGTCTATCTGCACAGCAATCAGTGCGGTTGTAAATAATGATTTGCTCGATATCTTTCTTACTACCTAGATCAACCTGCCACCAAGGATTGTCGTATTCAAATTTGGTATGGGTTGTGCTCTTATTTAAGAAATAACCATCAGTGTTACCATCCACTGCATAGCCAGCAACAGGAATGATAGAGTGGTATAAATATGTGCTGGATTGTGTAGCAGGCTTTCTAAGGGCTAGATTAATAACACCAACACCAACAGCAATAACAATAGTTGCAGTGTCATGACCACGATGACCAACTGCAGTCACAGTATAAGTTACTGGATCAGAGGCAACAATTGGCACTCCAGAGATAGTTCCAGTTTTTGCATTAAGAGACAAGCCATCGGGAATAGCAGGATAAATTGAGTAATGAGAAACAGAATCACCTCTATTAGAGATGGTAATAGGTGTGATAGCAATTCCAGCAGTAGCACTAACATGATTAGTGCTGAATGTAATGAGTGGACCTAGTACAACACTAAAAGCATTTAAAGAGACTGAAAAGATAGCGACTGCAAGGAGTTTAGTTAGTGTGTTTAGTGTGTTTGATATGTTTTTCATTTTTAAAAAATAAGTATTAAAAAAAATTTACTATAACATTTAAAAATAATTTTGTCAAGGTCTTTTATACGCCCCTCCAAAAAAATCCAAAAGAAACCCCTGCGTTAACCCAGTCTTAGTCCTGCTAAGACAAGGTTCAAAGAAGGTTCAAAGAAATCACCAATTGGACAAAAATTGGATTTTATCAATCACCCCTATTTACGCAAAGATTTCTATTAGCTTAACTTATTCGAAATAAGAAAGTTTGGATTGTTGTCTAAAATTGTTGGGTTTTGTAGTTGACTTAACGCCTTAGTGTTTAACAAAATCAACCACACTTTTGATTCCCACCCGATAATTTTCATCATGCCAACCTGCTCCAATTATTGTAAAGTCGGTAGTATAGGCGCCTGTTGGTAAATCAGGATTAGATTCAGGATCAAAACTAACTCTGACTTGACCAAAACCACGCTGCACGCCATCATTCATTTTTAGCCAACCGTAAGGTCCTTTCTTTTGCACATCCAATACCGCCTGATATTTAACACCTGTGCTATTGGTTGCTATAACAGTAATTTTAGATACGCCTGTATTTCCACTCCATAGACTCTGTTTTGCTCGGGTAAAGTCCGAACGAACAACATTAGGCTGTTCGGTAGGTATGTAAAAATAAACACTAGAATCCTTTGAAGGGGTTTTTTTGGAATAATTGCCTGAAATCTGATTAAGACCAATCTTTTCTAGCTTTAATATGCCATGATTGTTATTCTGGTAGGGGTAAATTTCATTTTGAATAAAATCCTTATAAATGGTAATGTCTAACTTTGCCTTAATAAGAGCCCGATAATCAGAATCGTGCCAACCAACTCCGATTATCATAAATTCGGCAGTATAGCTATTTGCTACTAAATCAGGATTGTCATCAAGGTGAACGCTAACTTTTACTTGCCCATAATCGCGTTGCACGCCATCATTCATTTTTATCCATTTATTGTTAAATTTCTTTTGCACCCGCAATACTATTTGTTGCTCATGGCCATTCTTATCAACCGCCCAAACAATAACTTTAGATGCGCCTGGGGATCCATCCCATAAACTTTCTCGCACTTGTTCAAAGTCCGAATAAGCCACACTACCTAGTGTGGGGACGATAAAGTAAACACTAGAATTGCCTGATGGTGTTTTTTTAGAATAATTAACTGAGGTTTGGTTAAGTCCGATAGTGCCCACATCTAGCTGGTACTTAAAATGACTTGTGTCTCTCTTTTTTCTCATGAGAAAGCACAAAGAAAGTACACCATTACATTCGTGTGCCACAGGTCCTACTAATTTCCCCATTTGTTTTAGTTGTGCTTCACGCTGTTTTGCTAACTTAGCTTTTGACAATGCATTAATACTGATATTACCCTTAAAATTAAATACACCATTTTCCTCCTTGCCTTTGACTTGAATATAGAGCGTTCTAAACTTTTTAAGTTTTATATCTGTGGCACAAGAGGGTCCTGAGACACTTGTCTCAGTGATAGTTACGAGTGTATCACCAAAGAAAGTCATTCTACAATCAGCGCTTTCATCAGAATCAGGCACTACATCTGTTGCAACAAAAATATCTATTAAACCTTTATTTTCAGTGGTTCGCTCGAAGTTAATGTAGTAGTCAAGATCTTCATCAGTGGTCCTTTCAAACTTATATAGTGTGCTTGATTCTAGCGGAATAGGGGCGTTTAATGTAAGTACGGTTGCCGATTTTATGATGTCTTTTAGGCGCTTTACCTCAGCAAGTGCTCGATTGATATCAACAACACCTGTGCCACAGTATTGTATAGTGCCATCTACTTTTGAGAAATCATTAGTGCAAGTGGAATGTATTGGAAAGTTACGAGCCGATTTTTTAATAATTCTTTTTATTTCTCTTGGAGGGAAATAAAATTGCCGCGAAAGTATTGAAGCGACGCCACTAACAAATGGGGCTGCCATACTAGTGCCATGCATTTTATTATATTCACTATCCTTACCAAGAGTCATAATGTCAGTTCCAGGCGCACTAACATCCGTCCTATTGCCGTAATTAGATCCATGTTTATCATCCCATAGAGATCGATCTTCGTCCAAATCAATGGCGCTAACTGCAATGACACCTTCACAATTCGCTGGTGATTCAGTATATGATGCGGAATCGTTACCTGTTGTAGCTATAATTGTCGCACCTTTAGATATCGCTTCTTTGATAGCATTACTATAGGTTGAAAAAAAACCAAGGGATTCTGTATATGGGTTTTCGCATGGTCGATTAGATCCAAAACTTAGATTGATAACTGTTGCGGGGTGCTTGTTATCGGGTACACCATCAATATGACCACCAGCCGCCCATCTAATGGCTTCTGCTGCTGAAGAGATGCCACCCTTTCCTATAAGCAAATCAGAAATATTATTTATGTCGTTCTCTTTGGTTCTTAGTACACGCACAGGCAATATTTTTGCTCTCCCATCAACGCCAGCAATACCTTTAGCGTTGTTATGTACAGCCGCTATAATACCTGCAACAGCAGTACCGTGGCTTTCTATTTTTGGGTCTGAAAGAATGGGGTTCGTATCATTATCAATAAAATCATAGCCATAAACATCAGTTTCACTGTCAGCAACTTTTAACATATTGTCCAGTAAATCCTCATGCCTAATAAGACCGTCATCAATAACAGCAACTATCGTTTCACCAGTATCTATCGTGTTACCGCTTTGTAAGAACTGTTGAGCTGAATCTAGGGCAATCCCAGAACCTTTCAACCCCCATTGATACGTATAAAGAGGATCGTTTGGAGGAAACTTTGCCCGATGAATAATCACAAGCTCATTCGGTTCAGAATATTCAACATAATCTTTTAATACCAAACGATGAATAACATCATGCGTAACAGATTTAGAGAGGTTAATCGTGGTTGTGTTGAACTGTGCGTCATGTTTAATAAAAGTAAGCTCAACTAGATCGTTGGCATTAACTAATTGATTAATATCTTGTTCTAATTGATAAATATTATTATTTATCAAATCTGGATCTGGAGCGGAATAAATGGGAGGAACGCCTGTTGCATTAGCATCGTTCGGCAGTATAGCAACAGTGTGCTCATTATGGCTAATATTTGTAAAGCGAATTAACATGCTATTTGCCCTATCGTCATAGGAAGATCGATCCTCAATTTGTACATTAACCCCTGAATGGGTAATAGAATGATTAGTAGTTAAGCGAGCATTAATATAATCTCCAGCAATTTCGAAAGTTTCGTTTATGTTGTTACCATGCAATTTTTTTAATTGATTGCCATTTTTGTCATAAATATAAACATAATCATGATTTTTTTCAGTGTTACCAGAGATTTTTACCTTTAAGGAAGTGGCGTTAACAATGGATAAAATTTTACTACGATCTTCATTGTTGGTGTATTCACCTGTGTCCCAACTGGTATCTGCCAATGCAAGTCCATTAAACAATATAAGCGTTAGAATTATTCCCTTGGGAATGACATAAGTAGAGATCTTTGCGTAATTCATAATTT
>NZ_CDSC02000455.1 GCF_001298715.1 Bathymodiolus azoricus thioautotrophic gill symbiont | reverse complement strand
GTGGCTACTCAGTCTCCAGCGCAGGCGATGTCAACGGCGATGGCTTGGATGATTTGATTGTGGGTGTTTGGGATGCCGACCTAAGTGGCAAATCATATGCAGGTAAATCCTATGTTGTATTTGGTAAAGCCAACGGTAATGCCATTAATCTAAGTGCCATTGCTGATGCAAGCAACCCTACAGGAGGCTTTGTGATTAATGGAGAGGCGGCGAGGGATAATAGTGGCTACTCAGTCTCCAGCGCAGGCGATGTCAACGGCGATGGCTTGGATGATTTGATTGTTGGCGCCTATCAAGCTGACCCAAATGGCGATGACTCAGGTAAATCTTATGTTGTGTTTGGTAAAACCAACAGCAGTGCCATTAATCTAAGTGCCATTGCTGATGCAAGCAACCCTACAGGGGGCTTTGTGATTAATGGTGAGGCGGCAGGTGACCAGAGTGGTTGCTCAGTCTCCAACGCAGGCGATGTCAACGGCGATGGCTTGGATGATTTGATTGTGGGTGCTTATAATGCCAGTCTAAGTGGCAAATCATATGCAGGTAAATCTTATGTTGTGTTTGGTAAAACCAACAACAGTGCCATTAATCTGAGTGCTATTGCTGATGCAAGCAACCCTACAGGGGGCTTTGTTATTAATGGCGAGACGGCAGGTGATTGGAACGGCAACTCAGTCTCCAGTGCAGGCGATGTCAACGGAGACGGCTTAGATGATTTGATTGTGGGTTCTTTTCTTGCTGATCCAAGTGGCAAATTATCTGCAGGTAAATCTTATGTTGTGTTTGGTAAAGCCAACAGCAGTGCCATTAATCTGAGTGCTATTGCTGATGCAAACAACCCTGAGGGAGGCTTTGTTATTAATGGCGAGATGGCGGGTGATACGAGTGGCGCCTCAGTCTCCAGCGCAGGCGATGTCAATGGCGACGGCTTGGATGATTTGATTGTTAGCTCCTATCAGGCCGATCCAAGTGGCAAATTATCTGCAGGTAAATCTTATGTTGTGTTTGGTAAAGCCAATAGTAGTGCCATTAATCTGAGTACCATTGCTGATGCAAGCAACCCTACAGGGGGCTTTGTTATTAATGGCGAGGCAGCGTATGATTTTAGTGGCTGGTCAGTCTCCAGCGCAGGCGATGTCAACGGCGACGGCTTGGATGATTTGATTGTTGGTGCCCGCCAAAGAGGCAGTTACCCTGGTAAATCTTATGTTGTGTTTGGTAAAGCCAACAGCGGTGCCATCAATCTGAGTGCCATTGCTGATGCAAGCAACCCTACAGGGGGCTTTGTAATTAATGGCGAGGCAGGGGGTTATTGGAATGGCTACTCAGTCTCCAGCGCAGGCGATGTCAACGGCGATGGTTTGGATGATTTGATTGTGGGTGTGAGTGTGGTGGGTGGTGCCGATAAATTTTATGTCATCTTCGGCAAAACAGACACCGTTGCCATAGACCTGGCAAAACTGGGTGGCGATTCTAAATACGCCATTAATTATCTCGGTGATAAAAACGCCAACACACTCACAGGCACCAGTAACGATGAAATCTTCGTTGCCGGCGCAGGCGACGACACCCTAACAGGCAACGGTGGCATGGATGTATTCAACGCAGGATCAGGTAAAGATAGTATTCTCATTAACGCCAGCAATATCAGCGCACTAGAACAAACCGGCGCAGGCAACCGTG
>NZ_CDSC02000369.1 GCF_001298715.1 Bathymodiolus azoricus thioautotrophic gill symbiont | reverse complement strand
AGACTTTGTTGTGATGAAATACTTTGCCACGCTAAGCTCATTTGTATCTACTATTCCAGGTGGCGTCTTTATGCCAAGCATTTCAATTGGTGCGGGGCTTGGCTCAGAAGTGGCTAATTTCTATACACAAATTAATACGCAAGTTGTGATAATAATGGCAATGATTGGGTATTTAAGTGCGGTGATTAGAGCACCACTCACCTCAACTTTTGTCATTCTTGAAATGACGCTGAGTCTGCATTTACTACTCCCGGGATTACTGGTCGCCTTTATTGCTAACTTTATCTCTAAACAAATTTACCAACAACCTATCTACGAAGCCTTGGCTGACAACTACCTAAAACTCACTAAAAAGGCTTAACCACAACTAAAATAACAATTGCTATCAGTATTAGTACTGGAAATTCGTTAAACCAGCGATAAAAAATATGTGAACGAGTATTGTTATTCGCTTTGAAAACTAACAGCAAATACCCACAATAAAAATGATAAGCAATCAGTGGCACAACCAGTGCCAACTTAGCGTGTAGCCAATATTGAGTGCTATAAACTGCCCAGTTGTCAATCACCATCCAAGCGCCTAATACTGTTGCCAAAACAAAACTCGGCATCATAATGCCACGATAGAGCTTACACTCCATCACTTTAAAACGCTCAATACTCACTTGGTCATCACTCATCGCATGATAAACAAAAAGGCGTGGCAAGTAAAACAAAGCCGCAAACCAAGTAATCACACTAATAATATGAAAGGCTTTTATCCACAACATCCAACAACTCCGAACAAACAAACAATAACCCTAATCCAAAAATAGAAATCAAAAAAACACACAAACCCCAACTGGTATAATGGTTTCAACCAAAAAACCGTTTCACCCATTGGGTGAAAACACAAAACACAAAAGACAACCACACCCCCTTTATACACAACCAAACCTTACTACATT
>NZ_CDSC02000368.1 GCF_001298715.1 Bathymodiolus azoricus thioautotrophic gill symbiont | reverse complement strand
TTTACAAGCCCTGTTCATTTTAGCAATCATAGAGTGTTTTGATTGTCCACTGTGAACAAGGCTGTTGCCTTTTTTAAGAGTTCATTGTCCCTTTGTTTCTTGAGCGATTGTATTTTTTGTTGCTCGGGTGTCATGGCTTTGCTTAATTTGTTGGGGTTTTATATATTTAGACATAAAAATCAATTATGATTTCTTTGGCAATATAGAATAGAGGGCGCCAGTGAAGTTAGCAAAACTATCACCTCAAAAACCATGTATTATTTTATGAATTTATTAGAGACCTACCATCAAACCTACAGCTACGACACAGGTAATAATTTAACTCACCTTTCACACCAAGCAAATAGTAGTGCTTGGCAACAAACCATCGCTATCCATCCTAACAACAATCGTGGCACCGAAACTCAGCAGTTTGCCACTGACTTTGATGCTAATGGCAATCTATTAGGTTTAAATGATATCGGCAACCTAGAATGGCACTACAACAACACCTTAAATAAACTCATTAAATCAGACAAAGCCAACACCACAGAGTATTATGTCTATGACTATCAAGGCAGACGAGTCCGCACTGTGGGTGAATCTAACGATCAAGTGCAAAACCAAAGAGACTACCTATCTTTATTAGACATCTCAACTAACCAAGCAAAACAACAAAGCAATACCCTGCACATCGGCACCCATATCCTCAGTGAAACTAGCAAAGACAAAGCGCAAAACTCTACTCAAAATCTTACTCAAACCCGCTACCAACTTACCAGTCACCTCCAATCCAGCACCTTAGAACTCAACGATAAAGCCCAAGTTGTCAGTTATGAGCATTACTACCCTTATGGTGGTACTGCTATTATTGTCGGCAAGAACAAAGCCGAAGTTCAACAAAAACGCTATCGCTACACTGGCAAAGAAAGAGATGATAATAGTGGCTTATATTACTATGGTGCCAGATATTTAGCCCCATGGCTTGCCAGATGGATAAGTCCTGATTCGCAAGGCGACGATGGTTTGAATTTATATGTTTATGTGGGCAATAATCCACTTAAATATATAGATCCGACAGGGCATGTTAAAGTTACTCCAGTTGACATGGATTTAGCAGATTATGAGATAGACATACTAAGTCCTATTGAAGGCACTTATCAGAATAATAATTTGTTTAATTTTCCCGAATCGTATGAAAGACTGGAAAATATTGTCAAGTCTTATCCTGCTGATAAATTTAGCTTGTTAGAAACCCATACGATGTTTTCCACACAATCAAACGACAGCAATGGGGCACTAACAATTAAAGCGCATTCTTATCCGCCTTCTGATACTTTTATTAATATTATGAACTTCTCCACAGGAGAGTTAAATTTTAATTCACATTTTAAAAATGAAGATATAAGTCTTCGTTCTGGCTTGAATGCAACAGAAGTAACAGCTTACCAATATTTAGGGATGACAAAAATAGCTGGAGCATTAAACATGCTACCTACAACAATTTTAAATAAGAGTATAACCAATGATAGCACGCAAGAAGCAATAAAGATTTATAAAGCTGATAGAAATTACCCAAGATTTTATCGTAATTTTTTTATCAATAGTGATAATGGCAGATTTTCTTCAAGGGTTGTTAATACTTTTAGTCTTGAGGCGACTTCTATAAAATTGGAGAAAGCTGATCTTGATATTCGCTTATATTTAAAACCAAAAATGCCCTTAATGCCCGCTGAAAATCCATTGCCACCTCGTGGAGATATGCATGAGCATTTTGAATCTGATAATGTATTACCTGAAGTAATACCAAATTCAAAAAACAACTAAACCAAAAAACTCCACTCTCTACTACACAAGTTTTCAATAAAACCATCCTCACTTAGTATTTCATTCCAAGCCTGGCAAGATCTTTCAATAATATCATCATAATTTTGGA
>NZ_CDSC02000366.1 GCF_001298715.1 Bathymodiolus azoricus thioautotrophic gill symbiont | reverse complement strand
ACGCACCATATTTTCATCAATCCAAGTGCTGTCTTGGTCTTTGCGCTTAATACTTTTACAATGATAAATAACACTGTCAAAATCGTTGTTGATTTTGATTTCAAATTGCTTTGAATGTAGCACTTTATCTAAACTTTTAGAAATATGCAATGCCTCAGGCGTAATAACCATGCGTGGGTTTGGTGAGTACCACAGTACAGGTTCATTTTCCCCATACCAAGGGAAAATTCCCTGTTGGTAAGCGTTAATTAATCGCTTAGATGACAAATCATCACCAATAGCAATCAAGCCATTTGGCTCGTCTAATGCTAAATCAATATCAGGGAAAGGCGCACCCTGAGAAGTAAGAAAAAATTCCTCAGGAATAACAAGATTCATATGTAATTACCTAGCAAATGTTTCGTTTTATACACTTACTGGTTTTTAATGATTTCTTTTGCCATGTAAAGTGCTGCAATGGTTCTGGCTTCGGTTAAATCTTGGTTATACACCAACTGTTCTAAATCAGACAATTTGTGTTTGACCACTTCTAATGGCTCAGGCTCATCACCTTGTGCACTGTCTTCATATAAATCCTGTGCCAAAATAACATGAGTAAAGTTTGACTGATAGCCTGGCGCCAAAGTCATGGTTTTCACAAACGAAAGCTGTCTTGCACCATAACCAATTTCTTCAATTAACTCTCTGTTAGCAGCCTCAATCGGAGATTCGCCTGCATCAATTTTACCTTTGGTCAATGCTAACTCATATCTGTGGGTACCGCCAGAATATTCGTAAATCATCAACACTGTATCATCATCTAGCATTGGAATTACCAACACAGCGCCTTCTCCAGATGGCTTTAGACGTTCGTATTGTCGCTTCTCTCCATTGGAGAACTCAATATCCATTGATTGAATATTGAAAAATTTTGTTGTGGCAATGTTTACTACATTGAACATCTTAGGTTTTTGTCGCATGCGCATATTATGCCACTTAGAATTTGAATGGGCGATATAATGCAATCTATTTTTGAGAATAAAACAATGAAAAAACTACTATTAATATTAACTGCCGTATTTTTAGTGACTACCGTCATCTGGTTATCACAGAGTTCAGAAAAGTATAGATTTGACAAAATCGCTGATAATGTTTATGTTATACATGGTCCACTTGACGAGCCTAATCCAGAAAATCGTGGATTTATGAACAACCCTGGGCTAATCGTTGGCAAAAGTGGCGCAGTCATTGTTGATCCAGGGGGTACTTATCAAGTTGGAAGGATGGTACTTAAAAAAGTCAAAGTAATTACTGATAAGCCAATTGTTGCTGTTTTTAACACCCATGTCCATGGCGACCACTGGCTCGGCAATCAGGCAATTATTGAACAATATCCTAAGGTCAAAATCTACGCCCATCCCAATATGATTGAGCAAGCCAAATCTGGTGAAGGTGAACGCTGGGTAAAGTTAATGCATGATTTAACCAAGGGCACATCTGATGGCACAAAACCTACTTATCCAACTAAGGCTAGCACACACTTGAAAGTCGTTAATGCAGGCGGTGAGGCTTTTAAAATTCACCATAATATTACTGGGGTAGCACATACCAATACCGACATTATGGTTGAGCATATCAAGAGTAAAACTTTATTTATGGGTGACAATGGCTTACTACACAGACACGGACGATTTGACAACACCTCTGATATGCACGGCAATATCAAAGTATTAGAGTATGCAATTAATTTAGACTTAGATTATTATGTTCCTGGCCACGGCCCAACTGGCAATGCAAAAAGCACCGTACAACCCTTCTTAAGTTATTTACGCATCGTGCGTGACGAAGTCAAAAAAGGTTATGCAAAAGACTTGGCCGACTATGAAATCAAGCCACTTGCTGATAAAAAATTAACACCTTATCATGATTGGCACGGCTACAAAAGCAACATGGGCAAACATATTGGAAAAATGCTTAGCGAGATTGAAAACTTAGACGAATAATTTTTAAAATTACCTTAAATCCTGATTTTTATCAAAACCAAAGCGTATAACAAATGACTGCTTTAAAAGTTTCTAATGAAAAACGGAGCTTATCAGTCAAAAAATCCGTCCATATGTAACTCAGTAAGGTCGCTAAAACCCCCAATGTGTTTGTCGTCAATCACAATTTGTGGCACCATTCTAGCGCCACTGGTTACCTCAGAAAACTCCGCCATTAAGGCACGATCCTCATCAATCATTTTTTGTTCAAAGGGCAGATTCCATTTGTTCAATAGGGCTTTAGTTTTGACGCAAATCGGACAAGTATGAGTGGAATAAACTACGATTTTCATAAAGCCTCTACGACTAAATCACCCATCTTATCAGTGCCAACAACCGTATCACTCTCAGAGGCGATATCTTGTGTGCGATAGCCTTTATCCAATACAGTATTAACTGCTGCCTCAATTTTTTCTGCCAATGTTACTTGATTAAGTGAATATCTGAGCATCATTGCTACTGACAAAATAGTTGCCAATGGGTTTGCTAAATCTTGCCCTGCAATATCAGGCGCACTACCGTGAATAGGCTCGTACATACCAAAACCCTCTTTATTTAGCGAAGCCGATGGTAGCATACCAATTGAACCTGTGAGCATTGCTGCGCAATCGCTCAACACATCACCAAATAAATTACTGGTTACCATCACATCAAATTGCTTAGGGGCTTTAACGAGTTGCATAGCAGCATTGTCTACATACATATGCGAAAGCTCCACATCTGGGTAATCTTTTGCTACCTCAATCATAGTTTCTCGCCAAAGCTCACACACTTCTAACACATTAGCCTTATCTACTGAACAAACACGCTTATTGCGAAGTTGTGCAATTTTAAATGCTGAATGCCCAATCCTCTCAATTTCAGATTTAAAATAAGTTGCCGTATTAAAGCCGTATTTTTCACCATCACGCACTTCAACGCCACGCGGTTGTCCAAAATAAATGCCAGCCACCAACTCACGCACAATCATCAAGTCTAAGCCAGAGACAACCTCCTCCTTAAGCGTTGAGGCACTAGCAAGTTGTGGATATAAAATCGCAGGACGCAAGTTAGAGAACAAATCCAACTCAACACGCAAACCCAAAAGTCCTCGTTCTGGACGCAAGTCGCGCTCTAATTTCTCCCACTGATAACCACCTACTGCGCCCAACAAAATGCTGTCGCACTCATGTGCTGCATCAAGCGTGGCTTGTGGCAAAGGTGAAGCGGTTTCATCATATGCACTACCACCCACCAGACCATGCACCAATGCCATGTTAAGCTCGTGATTCTCATTTAAATAATCAATAACTTTCAACGCCTGCGCAACAATTTCTTGTCCGATACCATCACCTGGCAATATAAGTACTTTTGACATTTGCTCTTCTTGATTTTTAAAATTAACTGGTATTTTACTAAATAGGACTGCGAGAAATATTTTTTATTAAAGCCTTTACATAAATAAAGGCAATCAGCAAAATGACGCTTTTTTAGATTTCCACCATTTCAAACTGATCTTTCGTCACACCACAATCAGGACACACCCAATCTTCAGGTATATCTTCCCATTTTGTACCTAGTGCAATACCCTCTTTCTCTGAGCCTTTGGCTTCATCATAGATCCAGCCACAAATCATACATTTATAAGTTTTCATTTTTTCTCCGTAAAAAAAGGGAGCGCTAACCACTCCCTTGTTGTAAAACAATTTATTTATAGTTTGTCAGCATTCTTAGCCAAGTATTGTGCCACGCCTTCTGGTGTGCCTTTCATGCCTTCATCACCCTTGTTCCAGCCTGCAGGACAAACTTCACCATGTGTAGTGTGGAAATCAAGAGCATCAACCATGCGCAACATGTCATCAACATTACGACCCAGTGGCAAATCATTCACTACTTGATGACGCACATCGAAATTCTCATCAATTAAAAATGATGCACGAAGTGCCACACCTGCTGGATGAACAATACCATATGCTTCCATAATTGAATGGTTCACATCAGCAACTAAAGGAAAATCAATCTTGCCCAATCCACCATCTTTAGGTGCTGTGTTTCTCCATGCATTGTGGGTAAATTGTGAATCAATTGAAACACCAACGACTTCAACACCTTTTTCTGCAAACTGAGCCACACGGTGATGGTGTGCCAAAATCTCTGATGGACAAACAAAAGTAAAGTCCAACGGATAAAAAACAACATAATTTTCTTGCCTTTCAGACTAGAAAGTGTAAAGTTGTCTACGATTGAACCATCTGCTAATACCGCTGCAGAAGTAAAGTCTGGTGCTTGTTGTGTTACTAAAACGCTCATAATTTTCTCCAAAATAATAATATAAAACCATTCAATTATACAATCGTAAGCATCTTTAAATCATATAAAAAATAAGGGCTTGCCTGAAATACTAAGTAAAATACCGCTTATGCTTAAAATCTACAACACGCTTAGCAAACAAAAAGAGGAGTTTAAACCCATCAACCCAGAAAAGGTCGGAATGTATGTCTGCGGAATGACAGTATATGACTATTGCCATATGGGTCATGCTCGTGTCTTGGTAATGTTTGATGTGATTGTCCGTCATTTGCGTCGTCATTTTCCTCAAGTGGAATATGTGCGTAATATTACCGATATTGATGACAAAATCATAAAGCGTGCTGTTGAAAACAAGGAAGATATTTACTCACTAACCAACCGATTCATTAATGCCATGCACGAGGATGAGCGCGCACTCAGCATCTTACCTCCTGATATTGAGCCGCGTGCAACCGATGCCATTGACCAAATGTTTTATATGATTAAGTCTTTAATTGAAAAAGGCATTGCCTATCAAGGCAAAAATGGCGATGTGTATTACTCGGTACGCAAATTTAAGAATTACGGCAAACTGAGTGGCAAAAACCTTGATGAGCTTGAAGCAGGTGCTAGAGTTGATGTGGAAACAAGCAAACAAGACCCGCTAGATTTTGTGCTATGGAAAATGGCAAAGCCTAACGAGCCAAGTTGGCAATCACCTTGGGGTGATGGTCGCCCAGGTTGGCATATTGAGTGTTCCGCAATGTCATGCACCCATCTTGGCAAACATTTTGATATTCATGGTGGCGGTATGGACTTAGCCTTTCCACATCATGAAAATGAAATTGCACAATCTGAGGGCGCTAACGATTGTACTTTTGTCAATACTTGGATGCATGTGGGGTTTGTAAATATCAATAACGAAAAAATGAGCAAATCGCTGAATAATTTTTTCACCATTCGTGGCGTATTAGAAAATTACGATGGCGAGACCTTGCGCTACTTTATTATGAGCTCGCATTATCGTAGCCCGCTTAATTTCTCTGATGAAAACTTAGACAACGCCAAGGCATCTCTAACACGCCTATACACTGCCACACGCGGATTAAGCGCCTCAGAAGCAGCAACAGAAGAAGTCTCTCAGCGTTTTGATTATGAAGCGCGATTCACAGCAGCGTTAGATGATGACTTTAATACACCAATTGCACTCAGTATTTTGTTTGAGCTCGCCAAAGTCGTCAACGCCAAGCGTGAAAAAGATAGCGACCAAGCAAATGCCTTAGGTCAACTACTGAAAAAATTGGGTGGCTATATTGGCATTCTGCAAATGGATGCTGATACCTTTTTAAAACACACCCCTCAAGGAAACACTGAAAAGAGGGGAGTGGACTTGTCCGATACGCAAATTGATGCAAAAATTGAGAAGCGCAATGAGGCTAGAAACAACAAAGACTTCAACCTATCCGACCAAATTAGAGATGAGTTAGCTGAATTGGGAATTATTTTAGAAGACAATAAAAATGGCACAAACTGGCGTTGCAACTAACTTGAGGAAGACCTTGCCTTCCTCAAAGATAGATTGGGGAGATATTGACACCATCTTACTAGATATGGATGGCACGCTATTAGACCTACATTTTGACCTACATTTTTGGATGGAATATATGCCTTTGGTATTTGCCAATAAACACAATATAACCTTTGATGAAGCCAAAGACAAACTCTATCCAATTCTACGCGCAGAAGAAGGCAAACTACATTGGTATTGTCTGGATTATTGGCAAGAAAAACTACAATTAGACATTGCTCAACTCAAAGAAGATGTGGCACATTTAATACAAATCCACCCCTTTGTATTGGAGTTTTTGGCGCAAGCCAAGACGCATAAAAAGCGTATTTATTTGGTGACTAATGCACATCGAAAAACATTGAAACTAAAAATGCGTGTAACTAATTTAGAGGCTTATTTTGACGGTATTATCTCTTCTCACGATTATAATATTGCCAAAGAAAAACAAGAATTTTGGCAACAATTAGAAAACGAAATTAAATTTGATAAAGCAAAAAGCATCTTTTTTGATGACTCACCCTCTGTCTTAAAATCTGCCAAGCAATATGGCATTGGCACAGTCATTGCTATCAGTAAACCTAGCTCTAAAGTAAACGCCAAAGAAATTGAAGGCTTTATCAATATTGAAACTTTTGAGCATATCATATAAAGAATGGTTGACATTAATTAATAAGTTAGTATAATTACCTCCATACATAGCCCAAAGCAGAAAAGCGAAACCACTAAATAGGAGTTTCGCCAGACCTTTGGGTTTTTTTTATTGAGAATAAAATAATTATGAGAAATGTTGCTATTCTAGTTGATGGTGGTTTTTATCTAAAACTCTGTAAAGAAAAATCAGACGCTAAAAAAGTTGTTAAAGGTTTAACAACACATTGTTTAAAACATATATGTAACCCGTCTAAAAGTGATGATAAATACATAACAGAACCAGAAAGACTGTATCGAATATTTTTCTACGACTGCCCTCCCATTACCAAAAAATTACACCATCCAATAACAAGAAAAGCTGTTGATTTAAAAAAATCAACAACTGCATTGTTCAGGCAAGATCTACACAACCAATTAAGAAACACTAGAAATTTCGCATTAAGATTAGGTTTTCTTGATGAAAAAAATGCACGCTGGACGCTAAAAGATCCAGAACTATCTAAAAACTTAATATCAGGAAGAATCACACATACTGATGTTATTGAAAGTGATGTAATTTATCACGCTCAACAAAAATCTGTTGATATGAAAATTGGCTTAGACATTGCCTCTATGGCATACAAAAAACAAGTCAATAAAATAATTTTAATCTCTGGCGATAGTGATTTTGTTCCTGCGGCAAAATTGGCAAGACGAGAAGGCATTGAATTTATATTAGACTCTATGAATACAACCATCAAACCTGATTTGCAAGAGCACATTGATGATTTGAATACAGCACTACCTAAATAAAGTGGCACTTAAAATAGGTATCCTATCAGATTCTCATGGCTGGATTCACCCCGATATTATCAGCTTAATGAACACCTGTGACCAAATCGTTCATGCGGGCGATATCATTGAAGAGCAAACACTCAGTGTGCTCACTCAGCCACTCACTGCTGTTCGGGGTAATAATGATAAACACATTAAACTAAAAGACATTGAAACCCTGTCGCTACCAGGCGGGAAAATAGTCATAGAACATGGTCAAGAACATGGTTGGCAAACACCGTCACACAAATCCTTACGCCAGACTCATCCCAATGCTAGAGCCATTATTTATGGACACACGCATAAACAAGTGATTGACACAGAATCTAGCCCTTGGATAATTAACCCGGGTGCATCAGGTGCGGTGCGTAATGGCGGTAGCTCTAAATGTTTAGTGTTAAGCATTAATAGTTCACAAAACTGGGAATTCACGCCACATATTTTTGAATCAATATGAGACCTTTTTTACATACGAAATTACCGTAGCAATGTATAATTAGTGGTTTTATAAGTCAAAAGGAACTAACAATGAAAAATGCTTTTTATGCACAATCTGGTGGTGTAACAGCCGTAATTAATGCGTCTGCTTGTGGTGTGATTGAAACAGCACGCAAACACTCAGATAAAATCGGCACGGTTTATGCAGGCCAAAATGGCATTATCGGTGCCTTAACTGAAAATCTAATTGACACTTCTAAAGAATCTGATGCTGACATTTCAGCACTCAAACACACACCTTCTGGTGGCTTTGGCTCTTGTCGTTACAAAATGAAATCTTTAGAAGACAACAAGGCAGAATACGAAAGATTGATTGAAGTATTTAAAGCGCATGATATCGGTTATTTCTTCTACAATGGTGGTGGCGATTCGGCAGATACTTGTTTGAAAGTTTCTCAATTGTCTGAGTCTATGGGTTACCCAATCCAAGCCATTCATGTACCAAAAACAGTTGACAACGATTTACCAGTAACAGACAACTGCCCAGGGTTTGGCTCAGTAGCAAAATACATTGCTGTTTCTACCATGGAGGCAAGTTTTGATGTGGCTTCTATGTGTGCCACTTCTACTAAAATTTTCGTATTAGAAGTTATGGGCAGACATGCGGGCTGGATTGCAGCAGCAGGTGGCTTAGTTGATGATTCAATTCCTGTGGTAATCTTGTTCCCAGAAGTAGATTTTGATGAGAAAAAATTCTTAGCCAAAGTAGATGCCAATGTTAAAGAATTTGGTTATTGCACCGTTGTGGTTTCTGAAGGCACAAAATGGGCAGACGGTCGTTTTCTTGCCGAACAAGGCACTCGCGATGACTTCGGTCACGCACAACTCGGTGGTGCAGCGCCTGTAGTTGCCAACTTAATTAAAGACGCATTAGGACATAAATACCATTGGGCAGTAGCAGACTACTTGCAGCGTGCAGCACGCCACTTGTCTTCCAAATCTGATGTTGAACAAGCTTATGCGCTAGGTGAAGCAGCGGTAAACTTGGCAATGGAAGGCAAAAACTCCGTAATGCCTGCAGTCATTAGAACCTCAAACAACCCATACACTTGGGAGATCGGCATGGGTGAGTTAAAAGACATTGCCAATGTTGAGAAGATGATGCCGATGGATTATATTTCTGACGATGGATTTGGCATTACTGATGCGTGTCGTGAATATTTACAACCGCTTATCGAAGGCGAAGACTACCCACCATACAAAAATGGCTTGCCAGATTATGTGGTCATGAAAAAAGAGATGGTGGAAAAGAAGTTACCTTCATTTGAAGTTTAAGATTTATCTAAGAGGTTGTTATACATTATTACAAACTATTTAGTTTAGGATTTATTGTAGCCTTACTATCCTCTTGTGGTACTTTGCCCGAACGGGTAGAGTCTGATGATATTCCAAGTTGGTGCCAAGAAGAGGAGGAAGATGTTTCTTTAATACCTTATTTAATACTTGGGATTTCTACTATTGTGCAAATTTCTGATGCCTTAGCAGATGAAAGCTTTTATGCTTGCGGTATTGCCACAGGTTCTGAAGTGGGCGCAACTAGAACAAAGGCATTAAAAAATGCTAAAGATCAAATTTACAGCCAATTGGTTGGTAGAATACTATCTAAAGTAAAACGCCATGAATTGGTTGACAACTATCAAACACAAATTCATAACAATGCTTTTGGTTATAAAACTGTTGAGTTTGAATCAATTGATATTAAGTCTGGCTATACAATGTTTTTATTAATCGAAACAAAAGGTGAAGATTTGTTTGGCACAATTGAAGCGCTAAGAAACAAAGACACTATACAACAATATGAAGCATACAAAAAAGAACACGATAATGCCGGTTATTTTGATAACGATTAGGCTTGATTTAGGTTTAAGGGGGTTTATGTTGCGTAAGTGACATAAACCTTTTTTTATTAAGGAGTAAGAACCATGCCAATTGGTCCAAGAGAAATTAGCGTTCCTTTTCGCCCCATCCCACTAGATGTGCCCGAAGGAATGAAGCCGAATGAGTTTTTTAACTCGCCTGAGAATTTGGCAGATTTGTCCAATAATAATGGCTTGTTAGCCAATGATGAGGATTTGTTATTTTATAGAAAGGCGCTGGGGCATTCAAATGAGTTTGATTGCTCTATTATCTACAATACCTCGCAAAAAATTCTGAACCCGCTGGGCAGACCCGTTAGACGCACGCAAGTGCCTGATAATGTGAAAAATGTTTGGAATCGAATGAACCAAATTATTATCAGTTTTATGTTGGAGCAATACCCAGACCCAGAAACACACTTGGTGTTGGCAGGTGAAGCCTCATTGGATTCTACTTGGCCGATTACTTCCTCTGGTGTGCCGAGCATTAGAATGTTGCACAACCACTTTATTGTATTTGACAAGCAACAACTCAAAGAAGCAAAAATAACAGATACCAACAACCCTAACTTAACCGATGGCGGGCAACACTCTTTATTTGCTACCTATATGCAAGAAGTGTATGTGGAATTTTTATCCTCATTAGATTTAAAAATACTCAAACCAATGTCTGGCGACTCTTCCAGTCTGTCACTCACAGGTTATCCACAAGGGCTAACACGCTGGGAAATACAAGGGGGTATTGACAGTTTAAAGCGCATTGAATTTTGGCATGAATACGATCAGATTCTCAAGGGTTTTTTAGATTTTTATCGCACTTTTTTTGCACAAGTGTCTAGCCGAAATTCAGGCGTGCCAAAAAACGCTTATTTTCCACAAGAAATTGAAAAAATACTGCTGTTTAACAATGGATTTTTATCTGCCGCCAAGAAAGTGCGTGACAAATGCCTTAATAATGCCAAATATGCCTCAGATATTCGTTGGCAACCTGCATTTAAACAACTTATCTACCGTGATGACCAAGACAGATTAATTGTCACTATTTCGCAAAATTCTATCGGCAATGCAATTACTGAATTATTAGGTGTGGTGGTCAAACGCACACCCAATGCCGAAGGTTATGAGCAGTCTGAACCTGCATTAATTGAAAAATTACTCAAAGTACGATCAAGACTGATTGAAGCAGATTTGGGTTACGGGATAAAAACTAAATATTGGGATAAATAATATTCTTCCCATCTAAGCGCCGTTCAAGACTTAGGTTTGCGTCTGTTTTATTGGCAAAAAGCCGATGTTATCATTTAATTAACACCGAAGTTCCAAAAAAAGTTTTATCAGGATAACGCCCCTAACTTAACAAAAGCCTTTTAGGCTTAAGTTAGGGCTTTACCCCAAACCCCATCATTCAGTCAAAAAATAGTGTCGTTTTTAATAAAAAACAAGGCTATAATTGATCAAGTCGGTGTCTAGTCAAGTGGGTGAACCGTATCCTGACCCTTGATTTTTCTACACACAAACCAGAAGTAAAAAATCACACCAATACACATAATACAAAAAGAGACCTTTGCATAGCCCAACCAAAAAACCACCAACCTGATAATACCATTTTCAAAAATAAACTAAACTAATTCTATCCATTCTCTACTACACAATTTCTTAACAAAA
>NZ_CDSC02000365.1 GCF_001298715.1 Bathymodiolus azoricus thioautotrophic gill symbiont | reverse complement strand
AAAGTTGGATTTAAATCGGGTTAATGGGTTTTTACCCACTTGTTTTTAACAAGAGCCAATTTTTAACATAACCAATAAGAGGGAATAACAAATGACATATAAAGACGATAAAAGCACTAAAATAGAAATAGCCTGTAGTTATAAGAGAGCAACTGTTGAAGACACCACTAAAATAGCTAATGCTGATGCTGAAGCCGATAAAGACGCTCACGCCGCCCAAGTCACTATTGAACATGCTAATGAAACTGCTCAAGTTGCTAAACGCGACGGAGACGATTATTCTATTAAAAAGGCTGATTATTATGCCATTCTAGCAAAAGACGCTATTGCAAAAGCTGATGCTTCTGCTGAAATCGCCAAAAATACCATTGAAGCTGCTGACGACGCTATTGCTAAAACAGAAGACAAGCATAATGACAATCAAGCCAACGACAAAACACAAGAAGATTTTAATAACAAAGGCACTGGAGAAGGGATTGATGTTACTGATGATTCTACCGCCTATGATACTAATGTTCTTGTTATCGATATGACTAATGGTACCTTGATTGATCAAAATACAGAAGGAACTCAGTATAAACTTACTGAGGATTCTGTCAGCGATAGCACTGATGATATCTTGATTTATCAAAATACAACGGAAGGAACTTGGTATACTGAAGAAGGAATTAATCTTACTGATGTTTTTATCAGCTATGGTATTAATGATATCTTGATTGATCAAAATACAGAAGAAACTCCATATTTTAACAGCACGGGATGCTACAAAACTGTTAACGAGTCAATAGTTGCTGATATTAGTGGAAATAACTGGAATGAGGTGCAAGACCTTGCTATTTTATAGTAATTGATTAGTTTAGGATTCCTACAAAAACCCCCAGTACAATTCATGAAATACATAAATTGTACTGGGGTTTTTTGGTATCTGTAGATAATCTGATTATTAGCGCCTATACGACAAACTCTATTGTTGACAATAATTCAGGAAAATTTTATATACTATTTAGCAAAACCGATACAAAAGTTATTGATTTTGCAGGTATAAATAAAAGCGAAAGCAATGTTATCGAAAGGAGGGGTTTAGCCAGCCAGCCTAGAAGTGCAGTGCAAAGAAATAGATATCCATATATTTCCACCCCTTAATAAATATGAATAAACGACAATGATATTATTGAGGCCTTTGTATAAAATAGAGGTGATTGGCAAAAGCCAATTTTTGCCCAATTGGTGATTTCTTTAAAGCTTGTCCTAGCAGGGCTAAGGCTGGGTTTACCCTCCTAGAGGACTGCTGGGTGTCGCTGGAAAAATCGACAATTGGGTGAAAAGTGGGTTTTTGATGATTATTCCTATTTATACAAAGGTCTCCCATTAAATATTAATTTAATATGACAAAAAAAGGATCTTCTGATCGCTGGATGAATGAACATCTAAATGATGAGTATGTAAAACGCGCACAAAAGGAGGGTTATCGCTCGCGGGCAGTTTATAAACTAACTGAAATCAATGATAAAGACAAATTTATCAAATCTGGCAATGTGGTCTTGGATTTAGGCGCTGCCCCTGGTGGCTGGAGTCAAGTTGCAATTAAAATGGTTGGCAGAAAAGGACAAGTGATTGCTAGCGATATTTTGAATATTAAACCCATTGATGGTGTGGATTTCCTGCGTGGTGACTTTACTAAAATTGAAGTTTACGAAGCATTACTCGCACTCACAAAAGGCAAAAAAGTTGATATAGTGCTTAGCGATATGGCACCAAATATGAGTGGACAACTCTCTGTTGATATTCCAAAATCTATGTATCTGTGCGAATTAGCACTAGATTTGGCAATAAAAACACTCACACCACAAGGTTACTTCTTTGTTAAAGTCTTTCAAGGTGTGGGCTTTGATGAGTATGTCAAGGCTGCTCGAGTGGCTTTTAACAAAGTAGTCATTCGCAAACCCAAGGCATCACGCGCACGCTCTAAAGAAGTATATCTATTAGCCAATAGTTTAAAATAAACACCTATGAACACCTTTGAAGATATTCAAAATCTAATTCAAAATGACATTAATAAAACTGACCAAGTATTAATTGAACATCTGGGCTCTAATGTGGCACTTATCAATCAGATGAGTGGTTATATTATTAACGCTGGCGGTAAGCGTTTGCGTCCGCTGTTGTTGTTGTTATGTGCACGTGCCACCCATTACCAAGGTGAGCATCATCATTTAATGGCAGTAGTGATTGAACTTATTCATACCGCTACCTTATTACACGATGATATTGTTGATGAGTCTAAGTCACGCCGTGGCAAAGAAACTGCCAACAAGGTTTGGGGTAATGCTGCCAGCGTGCTGGTAGGTGACTTCCTTTATTCTCGTGCGTTCGAAATGATGGTTAAATCTGATTCAATGCGCATTATGACAATTCTATCTAAAGCCACTAATGAAATTGCACAAGGTGAGGTGTTACAACTGCTAAATTGTCAAAATTCTGCCCTTACTGAAGAAGAATATTATCAAGTCATTGAACGCAAAACAGCGGTATTATTTCAAGTAGCAACACAAATTGGTGGACTTTTATCAAATATAGACAAAGTACAAGAACAAGCGCTAAAAAATTACGGCTTGCATCTCGGTAATGCCTTTCAAATTATCGACGATGTGTTGGATTACCAGTCTAATGCTGAGACTATGGGTAAAGAAGTTGGTGATGATTTAAGTGAAGGTAAAACCACACTACCGATAATTTATGCACTCAAAAATACGGTTGCCGAAGACAGGCAACTGCTAAAAGACGCCATTAATAACGCAGACAATTCTAAAATTGAACAGATCCTTGATATTTTACAATCAGTGAATGCTTTTGATTACACCCGCAAACAAGCGCAGAAATCAGCCGACCTTGCAAAAAAATCATTAGACTCTTTACAAGATTCTAAATACAAAGAAGCACTTATTTTGCTTTGCGATCTATCCTTGCAAAGAAAATCTTAAATGCTTTCTGACGAGTTAAAAGCCAAAATCCGTGATTCGTTTATTGCGTTAAAAGAAGATATGGATGGCTTTCAAGTACGCAGCTCACAAAACAAAATGATTGCAGAAATCTCCAAAACTTTAGCTGGAGAATACGATAGCAACAAAATTCTATGCGTAGAAGCGCCAACTGGCACAGGTAAGACTTTTGCTTACCTACTAAGTAGTATCCCTATTGCTAAATTCAGCAAAAAAACGCTGATTGTTTCTAGTGCAAATGTTGCCTTACAAGAGCAACTGTTGTTAAAAGACTTACCCAAAGCGCAAAAATATTGCACAGTGGATTTTGAATACACATTGGCTAAAGGGCGTTCTCGTTATGTATGTATTCGAGATTTGATTAATTTAGCACAAGATAACGCTAGCGAAGAGCTGCCACTTAACACCGATTTATTATTTGACGAACCCCCTAACCAGTATCAATTAAGAGCATTAAACCATTTACACGATGACTACGCAGCAAAAAAATGGAATGGCGAGATTGATGATTTAACCAAAACTCCTGAGACTATGCTGTGGCAAAAAATTGCCTGTAATCGTTTCACTTGCACTGTGAAAAACTGTGAATTTTATCAAAATTGTGCTTTTTTTAAAGCACGAAAAAAAATCGCCCAAGCTGATGTGATTATTGCCAACCACGACTTAGTATTAGCAGATTTATCAACAGGAAATACAGTGCTACCTGATGTGGCAGATAGTATATTTATTTTTGATGAAGCGCACCATCTAAATACTAAAGCCTTATCGCACTTTTCGCTGAGCACCAATACCGAATTTATCAAAAGTAGCCTTCGTCAAGCCAAAGGACTCAGTGAACAAATCGCCAAACTCACCGAACAAGATCCGATTGAAATTGATATTAAACAAATAGATGGCTACTTACAAGACTTGAGTAGCTTATTAAAATCGCTGTCTTTTGATGAAAATGTATACCTGTTTAATCAAGGACAAATTGATAGTGGTATTGCTAAAATTAGCACACAACTCAACACCTTAATCACCCACACTCTAAACAAATTCATCATCTTGAAAAAATCATGGGAAGATTACTTAAAAATAAAACCCATTGATAAGCATATTGCTAGCCCACTGAATAACGCCCTTGGCGAATGCGAACAACATTTAATCAATATTGTTGAGCTATTCTTATCATTTTTAAGAACTGATGATGATGCTAAAAAATCACCTTATTCTCGCTGGATTGAAAAAAATATCTCTAATAAAAAGACCAGCTATAGCCTTTGTAGCGCACAAACAGATATCTCTACTAACTTAGATACTCTAATTTGGTCCAAGGCAGCAGGTTGTGTCTTAACTTCTGCCACGCTATCTTCACTAGGTAGTTTTGACAGGCTAAATAAACAATTAGGTTTGGTGAAAACACAAAACCAATATTTGCGCCTACCATCGCCTTTTTCTTTTGAACAGGTAGATTTCGTAATTGCCAAATTTAAGGCTGCACCTCAACAAGTCTATGAGCACACACAAGAAGTTGCCACACAACTATTACAGCGCATTGATCCCAATCAAGGCACACTGGTATTGTTCGCTTCAAACAAACAAATGCAAATGGTGGCAGACTTGGTTGAAAACAAGCTTGGACCACATTTATTGGTGCAAGGCGAATTCTCAAAAAAAGGGATTTTAGAAAAACACATTAATTTGCGACAAAAAAATCAAGCTAGTGTGATTTTTGGACTGGATAGTTTTGCCGAAGGCGTAGACCTCAAAGGCGACAATCTTACCCATGTGATTATTGTAAAACTACGCTTTAATGTGCCTACCTCACCGATTGACAAGACACTAGCAGACTACTTAGAATCACAAAAACGCAACCCATTTATGGAGATATCCCTACCTGATGCTTCGCTCAAACTCATTCAAGCCTGCGGTAGATTGATTCGTACTGAAACTGATACAGGCAAAATCACCATTTTTGATAATCGACTTGTCACTAAATTCTACGGCAAACAACTCCTCAACGCCCTACCCAATTACAATATAGTCGTTGAATAAAAAGCAATTCTTATTTTTTTACTCCAACTGTTTGCTGAGTCGGAGTTCTCTTGATTTTAATACAGAATTCTTGATTAAGTTTTGTTGCTCAAAATCAAATAATATAGTATCAACTATAGCGCTACTTTGCCCAACATCCAAACCAACAACAAGGCGTTTGTCATACAATATTTTTAGCATCAAGTAATCAAGTCCTGTTAATAAATCTAAGATACTTTTGTCATTTGCCACCGAAGGATTAACCCAATCAGAATCGTTTGGTAGCCCCATGGCCTGAGTGAGCTCTTCCACTACACAAGCAGGTAGTAAACCGTAACGCATTGCATGGTCAACAGGAATAATAACAGTTGCGCCAATTAGTTGGTATGCTTTATGCCTAAAGGATAATAAACAATTTGACTCATTTTCAATGTTTTACCTTACTAGTCATAT
>NZ_CDSC02000362.1 GCF_001298715.1 Bathymodiolus azoricus thioautotrophic gill symbiont | reverse complement strand
GGCAAAATCTAATTTTTGCTGAGGTAAATGTGTTATTTATGTTTTAAATCAATGGGTTGTTGGTTTTTTAGGTTGGGCTATTTATGCTATAAAAATCCCAGTATTTTTCCCCCGATGTTACTCTGTGGCGTGAGCGTTAAAGTCCTGCTGTTATCTTCACCAGTGATGTGAATGATTAAATCAGCAGGAGCAACCATACCTTTGCCCAATTCTGCCCATTCAATCAGTTGAATAGAGTTGCCTTGTGAATATTCCCGAATGCCAATATATTCTAATTCCTCTGGGTCACTTAAGCGATAACAATCAAAATGATGAATATTAATCGTTTGATTTTGATAGCTTTCGACCAGTGAGTAAGTAGGGCTCTTGACACGCTTAAAACCAAAAGTTTGAATGAAGTTTCTTGCTATTGTGGTTTTCCCTGCACCCAAATCACCCTTTAGGTAAATAACGATAGAATTATTAAGATTTTTTACATTGCGCGCTAAGACTTGAGCAAATTTTGCCACTTCAATCTCACTGTGAAAGACTAGATTCACCCGAGGCGCTCTTAGAATAACTGCCACATATAAACGCTAAACACACTCACCAATACGATACCTTCGAAGCGATTAATCCTATGCTTTTTATGAAACTTATAAGATAGGATGAATAGCAGTAATGTAAGTAGCAGCATCACTGGGTAATCTCGAACAATAACTTCATCTGCCACTTTAGATGGATGAATAAGTCCAGGAATAGCAAGAACAGCAATGGTGTTAAATAGATTAGAGCCAATCACATTGCCAATCACCATCTCATATTGCTTCTTTAAAATGCTAGAGATAGATACCGCTAACTCAGGCAAACTGGTACCAAGTGCAATAATACTTAAACCAATGATTAAGTCAGATATTTCAAAGAATCTTGCAACTTCTACACCCCCCCATACAATCAATTTTGCACTAGAAATTAATACGATTAAACCAATGATAAGCATCAACCAAGTTTTTCCTGTTTGGTCTTTATTAACAGTTTGCTCAAATTCGTCGAATTCGTGGTGATTTGAATTTTTGGCACTTATTAAAGTGTAAGTTAAAAATAAAATCAGCAAAGACGCTAAAATCAAACCATCAGTCACGCCAAGATATCTATCCCATAGTAAGTAACCTGTCACAAGCGTGGCAACCATTAAGAACAGCCATTCTTTTTTTAGAACACCACTTTTTACTTCAATAGGAGCGATAATGGCACTCACGCCAAGCACCAATGCTATATTAAAAATATTAGAACCGATGGCATTGCCGATACTTAGCCCTGTATTGCCATCTATTGCCGCTAAGCCTGATACCAACATCTCAGGTGCTGAAGTGCCGAAACCAAAAATAAGCAAACCAATCACTAAAGGCGACACTTTGAAAATATTAGCAATCTTTGCGCCATTTTCAGTAAATGTATCAGCACTCCAAATTAAAAGTATAAAACCTGCTAAAAGAGCAATAATTGGTAGTAGAATGTCGGGCATAATTAATGAAGCAATAATTTTTTACTTATTATAGAGGCAAATGAATAAAACAGAATTTTTAATTGGTCGTAGTGGGCTTGATTTACAAGATGATTTTTATCCCGATGATTTACCCCAAGATTGGCGTTTTGATTATTATGCCGCTATCTTTAAAACACTATCATTGCCGATTGATACGGATGAAGATTTAGAGCAAATTTTTAGCGACATTGAAGAAGATGAAGAGAGTGAGTTTACGCTGGTATTAACGATTGAGTATTTGCAATTAACAGACGCAACAGCACTAAAAAAAACCCTAAGTGAAGTGCAAGACTATTGGCAACATTTTATTTTATTTTGCGAAGTTGATAAAGCACCAAGCACAGAGATGATGAAACTATTGTCTGGCTACAAAGTGTGCTTCCAATCATCTAAAACACTTAAACTGGGCTTACAAGAAGCGCAAGTCTCAGATGTAATATTGAGTTTTAATCAATATCCAGTGTTATATTCTGCACAGGTATGGGACGAAAAACAAATACGCATCTACCTTGAAAGCATCGTTGATGTCAACACTAAGACTGTCTTGATTTGCAAATTTGCAGAGCGAGAAACATTGGATAAAATTCGCATTATTGCTGAATTATTGGGTTTTTAGAGGCGTTCTTAATTTGAATATTTTACTAACACGCGCCTTAGCGCAAGTCCAACCATTGCAAACTTTGGTAAGTCAGAGTGGTTACAAGCCTATTTTGTTTCCCAGTTTAGAGGTTGAGGCGTTAAGTCATGTGCCGCTTAAAAGCCATTATGATGTGCTGATTTTTATAAGTAGCAATGCGGTTGAGTATAGTTTAGAAACACTTCAAAACTTAAAATATCAGCAGTGTAGATTTTTTGCTGTAGGCGTAGCAACTGCAAATAAACTTAATGAATACGGTTTTGAGGTTGATGCTTTTCCCAGTGAAAAAGCCTCTAGTGAAGCATTGTTGGCAATGTCAGAAGTTAAAATACTGAGAGGTAAAGATATTTTGATCTTTCGAGGCAAAGGCGGAAGAGAAACACTCAAAGAAGGACTGGAACAGCATAATACGGTTGAATATATTGAAGTTTATCAGCGTGTGGTGTGTAATACCACACCATTGCATCATAGCGCTTTGTCAGAATTTTTACAAAGTGACAAAGGTATTATTACCGCAACCAGTGTTGAAAATCTCACTGCACTTTTGTCAATAGTTGGGCAAATTGATACCGATGCGCTAAGCACAATCAAGCGTTATCCATTGGTAGTGTTAAGTGAGCGTATTAAAACTTTTGCACAATCTATAGGTTTTACCCAAGTTGAAGTTGTTACAAAAATTAGTGATGAAGGTTTACTTGAGGCGTTAACAAACTTGACAAAAACCTAAAATAGGTTTATTGTTAACCATAACTTATTTCTTGGGGGAATATTATGGTTAAGTTGAGTGTATCTAAGGCAGCAAGAATGTTGGGTATTAGTCGTTTTGATATTCAAAATCAAATCAATAATGGCAAACTGCAAACGCATGAAGGCTATGTAACAATAGACAGTTTGAGATTGGCGTATCCGAGTGTTAATATGAGTTCTGAGCAAGATCAGCATATTCAAAAAATGCAACAGATTAAGGATGACGCTATACATAAAATAGAAACTGATAACGCCATTCATGGTGCAAATGATAAAGTCTATCATGGTATTATCACCAATCTAAAGTCCAAACTTTATAAAGAAGAAATTAAAAATCAACATTATGAAATGGTGTTTTCTGAGCTTACTGAGCGACTAGATATTCTTGAGAAGCGGTGTCACTCTCAAGACAAAAAAGAATTACACGATCTACAAGGTTGGGTCAAATCTCAACATTAAGCATACTTTTATAAATGCTTAGCGATTTCTAGGGAAGGCTGAGAGCGATTCATTGAGTAGAAATGGAAATTATTAACCCCTTGCTCTTTTAGAGTTTGACACAAGTTGGTGACAACTTCCAATCCAAATGTGCTGAGTGAGTCAAGGTCATCTTGATACAGCTCTAATTTTTTTAAAATCCAATTGGGAATTTTTGCACCACACATATTGGAAAATCTTACCAGCTGTGTGTAGTTGGTAATCGGCATAATGCCCGGAATGATTGGAATACTAACACCGAGTTTTTCTATTTCATCAACAAATTTAAAATAAGCCTCAGCATCATAAAAGTATTGTGTGATAGCACCATCTGCGCCTGCTTT
Source organism: Bathymodiolus azoricus thioautotrophic gill symbiont (assembly GCF_001298715.1). Lineage (GTDB taxonomy): Bacteria > Pseudomonadota > Gammaproteobacteria > PS1 > Pseudothioglobaceae > Thiodubiliella. Next base: position 5,086 of record NZ_CDSC02000362.1, on the reverse strand, counting down.
TACTTTGTCAGCAAAATGTTGTAAGTCAGTTTGTCTATTTTTGGATTCTGGGTGTACCTCAGGATAGGCGGCTACTTCAATATGGAAGTGATTGTTGTATTGCGACTTAACAAATTCAACCAGTTCATTGGCATAATGGAAATCACCAATATCACGCACGCCAGATGGGATATCACCTCTAAGTGCAACAAGCCGATTAATATTAACTGCTTTATATTGGTCAAGCAATTCAATAATAATTTCTTTTTTTGAACCAATGCAAGATAGATGAGGCGCAGCAACGACAGTGTCATTTTTTTGAATATCTAAAACTGTCTCTAATGTCGCCTCTTGTGTTGTGCCAAGTGCACCAAAAGTCACAGAAAAATATTCTGGATTGATACTACTCAGTTCTTGTCGAACTTGGTGTAAAGTTTGCTTGCCTTTTTCTGTTCGTGGTGGAAAAAATTCGAAACTTGTTTTCATTGGCATTATAAATGCTTGTAAAAAGCGCTAATTATAGCGTATTTGTATGGCGTTAAAGCTTTTGTCTAAGTCGCAACAATCGGGTAAAATAACTTTTTTTTGTTTAAAAGAGTGTGTATGTCGAAAAGTGATTATATTGAGTTAGAGGGTGTGGTTAAAGAAAAATTACCAAACACTACTTTTACTGTTGAGTTAGAGAATGGGCACAGTGTACTGGCACATATCTCTGGAAAGATTCGTAAACACTATATTCGTATTTTACCAGGAGACAAGGTGACTGTAGAAATGACACCTTATGACCTAACAAAGGGTAGAATCACTTTCAGACATAAATAAAAAAAAGATTAAGCCGATGTGGTGGAATTGGTAGACACGCTGGATTCAAAATCCAGTTCCGCAAGGAGTGACGGTTCGACCCCGTCCATCGGTACCAAATTTAAACTAAAGTGAATAATATGGAACAAGTAGATTTAATAACAGAAGCCTTAAACCTAACCCTTTTTGGGATGGGTTTTGTTTTTTTGTTTTTGACTTTATTGGTGTTTGTGACCAAGCTTATGTCAATTATTATTCAAAAAATACAAGATTCAACGCCAGTTGAAGCTGGAGCGCCTCATCGTGACGAGATGGCGGACGAATTGGATGAAGAGGCTAAGTTCGTGATAGAGCAAGCTATCAAGATGCATAGAGGGGCGTAGAGTATGATAAATTTTCTAAAGAATGTTATTCAAAAACCTACGACTGAAAATCAGAAGAAAGTAGAAATTACTGAGCTTGTTTTGCGAGATGCACACCAATCTTTATTTGCAACCAGAATGCGTATTGATGACATGCTGCCAATCGCTGATAAATTAGATAAGATTGGTTATTGGTCCATGGAATCTTGGGGTGGCGCAACTTTTGATTCTTGTATTCGCTATCTTGGTGAGGATCCTTGGGACAGAATTCGTGAAATCAAAGCAGTCATGCCCAATACCCCTCAGCAAATGTTGCTCAGGGGGCAGAATTTACTCGGTTACCGTCATTATAGTGATGATGTGGTGCGTCAATTTATTGAGCGTTGCGCTGAAAATGGCGTCAGTGTGTTTCGTATTTTTGATGCAATGAACGATATGCGTAACCTAAAAACGGCAGTTGATCAAACTGTTAAATTAGGTCAACACGCTCAAGGCACAATTTCTTACACCGTTAGCCCAGTGCATACCATGCAAACTTGGATTGATATGGCAAAGGCTATTGAAGATATGGGTGCCCATTCTTTATGTATCAAAGATATGGCAGGTTTATTGCGCCCTTATGATGCGTATGATTTGGTCAAAAAACTCAAAGCAACCGTTGATATTCCCATTCAGTTACACGCACATGCCACCACAGGCTTATCAACCGCTTCGATTGTCAAAGCAGTGGAAGCAGGCATTGACCGTGTGGACACAGCCATTGGCTCTATGAGCATGACTTATGGGCACTCAGCCACCAATTCAGTGGTGTCTATTTTAGAAAACAGCCCAAGAAAAACCGGCCTAGATTTGGCAAAATTAGAAGAGATTGACGCTTACTTTAGACCCATTCGTACCAAATATGCACAGTTTGAAGGCTCACTTAAAGGCGTGGACTCCAGAATTTTATTATCACAAGTGCCCGGCGGTATGTTGACCAATATGGAAAGCCAATTGCGCGAGCAAAATGCCCTTGATAAAATGGACGAGGTCATGGCAGAAATTCCACGCGTGCGTAAGGATTTAGGCTACATTCCATTGGTAACACCCACATCGCAAATTGTTGGCACACAATCGGTTTTGAATGTCTTAACAGGCGATCGTTATACAACCATCACCAAAGAATCCGCAGGCATCTTAAAAGGCGAATACGGCGCAACACCTGCCCCAGTTAATCAAGCATTGCAAACCAAAGTGCTAGATGGTAGCGAACCAATTACCTGTCGTCCAGCAGACAATATCGCACCAGAAATGCACATTTTGGAGCAGGAGTTTGACAAAATCGTGGCAGAAAAGGGTTTGACCCTAGCTGACAATAAAATCGATGATTTGCTGACCTATGCTTTATTCCCACAAGTTGGTATTAGCTTTATAGAAAATCGCGATAACGCCGAATTTTTCGAATCCGCTCCCAAGGTCGGCAATAGCGTTAATAATTCAACCGAAGAGGGCAGTTATACCGTGTCATTCAAAGGCACCTCTTACAAAGTTGATGTGTCTGCAGGCGGTAATGTCACCTCAATGAAGTCCGCTGTAGATGTCGTTGCGCCAGTAGCACCAACAGAAAAGCAAATGATTGACAAAATACCCAACGCAAATGCAGAAGAAATCGGCGCCCCGCTTTCTGGCAATATTTGGAAGGTAATGGTATTGCCTCATCAAAAAATCAATGAAGGCGATGTGTTGGTTATTTTAGAAGCCATGAAAATGGAAACTGAAATCAAAGCAGCCAGATCTGGCATAGTCGCCAGTGTTAGCGTCAAAGAGGGCGATGCGGTAACCGTAGGTCAAACCTTATTAAGCATGGTATAGCCCGCCTTGATCATTTTTATTTATTGCAAAGGTTTCTATGTGTCAATATCAACAATATTATTTTTCTAATTATTCATAATCACAAGGTCTCTCAATGGAACAATTAAACATGCTTTGGGCAAATACAGGATTACAGCAAATGGCTTGGGGTCAGGGGCTGATGTTGCTGGTGGGAATGCTGCTTTTATACTTGGCTATTGTTAAAAAATTTGAGCCATTGTTGTTGTTGCCTATTGGTTTTGGTTCGATTTTAGCCAATATTCCAGGGGCAGGTATCGCTGAGGGTAATGGGATTTTGCATATATTTTATGAAGTGGGCATTGAGTCGGGCGCCTTTCCATTGATTATTTTTATGGGTGTGGGTGCTTTGACTGATTTTGGGCCATTGCTGGCCAACCCTAAGACTTTGTTACTTGGTGCAGCAGCACAGTTTGGTATTTTTGCCACTTTATTGGGTGCCATTGGTTTGAGCGCCATGGGGATTTTTGATTTTAGCCTTAATGATGCCGCTGCCATTGGTATTATTGGGGGAGCGGATGGGCCGACCAGTATTTATGTGGCATCAAAATTAGCGCCCGATTTATTGGGGGCAATTGCCGTGGCTTCTTATTCTTACATGGCGTTGGTGCCATTGATTCAGCCACCAATTATGCGGGCGTTAACCACTAAGAAAGAGCGCCAAATTAAAATGGTGCAATTGCGTGAAGTCTCCACTGCGGAGAAAATTATTTTCCCCGTGATGTTGTTGATGTTGGTGGCATTACTCTTGCCAGATGCAGCGCCGTTATTGGGTATGTTTGCCTTTGGTAATTTGATGAAGGAATCAGGTGTGGTTGATCGATTGAGCGATACCACGCAAAATGCCTTAATTAATATTGTGACTATTTTCTTGGGCTTGGCAGTTGGCTCAAAGCTGATGGCAGATAAGTTTTTACAACCTGAAACGCTAGGTATTTTGGTGCTGGGTATGGTGGCTTTTGCCATTGGCACGGCGTGTGGATTATTGATGGCAAAATTAATGAACGCCTTTGGTAAAAATAAAATCAATCCGCTGATTGGCTCCGCTGGGGTTTCCGCTGTACCAATGGCAGCCCGTGTTTCTAACAAAGTGGGGTTGGAAGCCGACCCGCACAATTTCCTCTTAATGCACGCCATGGGTCCAAATGTGGCAGGTGTCATAGGCTCAGCGATTGCCGCTGGTATTATGATTCAATTTTTGGGTTAATTATTTTGCACAGAATATTTTTAAAAGCCAAACTCCATCGTGTAACCACCACTGCCAGTGAAGTGGACTATGAAGGGTCATGTGAGATTGACAGTATTTTATTAGATGCAGCAGGAATTGGTGCTTTTGAGCAAATTCAAATCTACAATATTAACAACGGCAATCGTTTTACCACCTATGCCATCCGTGGCAAAGACAACTCAGGCGTGATTTCTGTGAATGGCGCCGCCGCACATAAAGCACAAGTGGGGGATTTGTTGATTATTGCTTCTTATGCCAGTTATAATGAAATTGAAATTAAAAATTACATGCCGACATTGTGCTATGTTGATGATAAAAATATTTTAACCAAAGTAGGCGCCAGTATAAGCCTATGAAAGAAGTTATTCAAGATTATTGCAAAGGTCTCTCAAAGTTAGTTGTTAAAAATTAAATGACGATGAGGCGCTAATTTCATCAGGTTTAATTGATTCTGTGGCGAATTCAATCCATAAGTGCAACACTTCCATCTTGCCGTAGCGCTTTGCGATACTGCTTGTGTTGATGGCGTATACGCCACCTACCGCTTTGTTCTTAAGAACAAAGCGGTAGGTGGCTTCAATGCTGATTTTAACTTACCTTTCAAAAGTGATGTAATGCAATTTCATTACCCGAATATATTTACCCTGCTAACCTTTGATAAGCCGCCCGTCTGTTTAAGTTTACTGACTAATTTTGGAAAGAAGTTTAGGATTGGTAACAAGATTTCTCACGCCGTGTGCGTGATCTTCATTGAAAACATTACCTTTACACCATTGACCAACACTCTCAATATTAACTTTGGCTACTTTAGGTCTAACACGTCCAAGTAATACAAATTTTCAAAAAT
>NZ_CDSC02000113.1 GCF_001298715.1 Bathymodiolus azoricus thioautotrophic gill symbiont | reverse complement strand
AAATAACAACACTTGAAATAATATCTTTTCGCTTGCTTGAAAATAAAAAAGGCCTGTATATCTACAAGCCTTTTTTGAGTATGGTGCCCGGGGCCGGAATCGAACCGGCACGCCCGTGAAGGCGCAGGATTTTAAGTCCTGTGTGTCTACCAATTTCACCACCCGGGCATGAATTGTGTAAAAGTTTCTATAGACACATTAAAAAGGGGAAATTATATACTAAGCGTCGGTAAAATTCCATTCTTTTGGGTTGATGTATGAATGGGCATGGTTAAATTAATTTTTGTTGCTTTATTGGTGTTTGTGGGGTTTTTCTTGTTGAAGAAATTTAGAAAACCTGTAAATACTACAGCACAACAGCCATCTGCTAATAAAATGGTGGCTTGTAGCGTTTGTAATACGCACATTCCTGAAAATGAAGCCATTATTCAAAATGGTAAAGTATATTGCTCAAAGGAGCATTTAAAATAAGGATTGTCTATGAAATTTTTACTTGATTTTTTTCCGATTGCATTATTTTTTGTTGTTTATAAGACCATGGGATTGTATCCAGCGATTTATGCCATGATTGGCGCGACTATGCTACAGATGTTGGTGGCACGAGTACAAACGGGTAAGTTTGAGAAAATGCATCTTATCACTTTGAGTTTGTTGGTGGTATTTGGCGGTATTACACTTGCGGTAAGAGACCCAGCATTTTTGATGTGGAAAGTGAGTGTTTTGTATGTGGCGTTTGCCTTGGCATTGATTGGTAGTTTGTGGATTGGTGAAAAAACTTTGATGCAAAGAATGGTAGGTAAGGAGTTGGATTTGCCACAAGAAGTTTGGAAAAGGCTTACTTGGTTTTGGGGCTTGGGTTTTGTTGCTATTGCGATTGTCAATGGCTATTATGTGCGTTTGGCGTTGGCAGCAAGAGAGAATTTGTTTGCCGCTACAACTTTGGATGAAAAAATAGAATTAACCGAGTTGGATTGTGTTGCGCTTGCCACTGATGTTGCTGTGCAATTTTGCCAAAATGCACAACAAACAGAAGAATCTTGGGTTAACTTTAAATTATTTGGTACGATGGGATTGACTTTTGTGCTTATTGTATTGACAGTCGTTTTGATGTCAAAATATCTTAAAGAAAAGGAAGTATAAACATGATGAAACAAACGCCTTTGTATCAGGCACATTTAGATGCCAATGGAAAAATGGTTGATTTTGGTGGCTGGGAAATGCCACTCAATTACGGCTCGCAATTAGAAGAGCATAATCAGGTGCGACATGATGTAGGGATGTTTGATGTTTCACATATGAGTGTGGTTGATTTTAAGGGCGCTGAGGCAAAACAGTTTTTGCGTGTGTTGATTGCAAATGATGTTGATAAACTCAAAACCAAAGGCAAGGCACTTTATAGTTGTATGCTCAATGAAGCTGGCGGTGTGATCGATGATTTGATTGTTTATTATCAAAACGACACAGACTATCGCATGGTGATTAATGCGGGTACGACAGAAAAAGACATTGCATGGATTAATGCACAAGCACAAGGTTTTGATGTGTGTGTTGAGCCAAAATTTGATTTAGCAATGATTGCCGTTCAAGGTCCGAATGCGCGCGAAAAAGTCTATCAAGCGATACCAGGTACTGAGGAAATTTGTGGTGAGTTAAAGCCTTTTAATGCAGCCAGTTTGGGTGGGCTATTTATTGCACGCACAGGTTATACAGGCGAGGATGGGTTTGAGATTATGTTGCCTTCAAGTTCGGCTGAGTTTACTTGGAAGATGTTGCTTGAAGCGGGTGTAAAGCCTTGTGGATTAGGTGCACGCGATACTTTGCGTTTAGAAGCAGGGATGAGTTTATATGGTTCAGAAATGAATGAGGCGGTATCGCCCTTGGAGGCGGCGTTGACTTGGACGCTAGATTTATCGGATAAGAGTCGCGCATTTGTGGGTCGAGATGCACTGGAAATATTACAGCAAAAGGGCACTAACAAGACGATTGTTGGCTTAGTACTGGAAGGCAAAGGTGTGATTCGTGACCATCAAAAAGTAATGACAAATTTGGGTGAAGGCGAGGTAACATCGGGGTCTTTCTCACCAACAATGGGCAAGGCAATTGCACTTGCCAGTGTACCAAAAGGCAGTGAAGGAATATGTGAAATTGAGATGCGTCATAAAATGGTATCGGCTAAAATAGTCAAACCACCATTTGTGCGTAATGGCAAGATTTTAGTTTAGGAGATTATTTATTATGAGCGACATTAGAGACGATAGGCAATACACCAAAAGCCACGAGTGGATTTTAGACAATGGTGATGGTACTTATACAATGGGTATTACTGACCACGCTCAAGCGTTGTTAGGGGATATGGTATTTGTTGAATTGCCGAGTGAAGGCGATGAAACATCTACTGAAGATGAGTTTTGTGTGGTGGAATCCGTGAAAGCAGCAAGTGGCGTTTATGCGCCTGCTGATCTGGAGGTTGTTGAGGCAAATGAAGCACTTGACGCAGAGCCAGAATTGGTTAATACCAGTTGTTACGATAAGGGTTGGTTGGTGAAATTTAAATCAGAAGGTATTAATGATTTAATGGACGCTACTACTTATAGTGAGACACTAGATTAGTTGTTTTCGTGATTAATTCTTTGGTTGCCTATAAAGGCAAGCCTGCGTGTATTTTGAATACTGACGGTAATAAATTTGCGTTAGAATTTGCTGATAGCTCAACGTTCAAGGTCCGAGAGAAAGACTTTCGGTTTATTCATCCTGAATTTACACAAATTAGTGATGATTGTCCACAGGCTGATTTTTCTGTGTTGACAGAGCTTCAAGAAGAAACTTTAAGCTTGCAAGAGATTACCGAGTGGTTGTTTGATGAATTTAACGCACAAACGGCTTGGTGTACTTGTTTATTGGTTGAAGATGGACTATATTTTTATTGGCAAAAAGACAAAGTATTTGTGCGTCCAACAGCGCAAGTTGAAAGCGTGCAGGCGAAGCGAGATGCTGAAAAATTAGCCGCTGAGAGTTTGGCACATTGCATTGATAATCTGTCTAAAAATATCTTTGATGAACAAGATGAGCCTTATCTAAAAGAGATCGCTAGAGTGGCGCTTAATCAGTCAAAAACCGCCAAAATTTTAAGCCATATCGGGGTGGAAAATTCACCTGAAGCCGCCTACAAACTGCTACTTAAAATACAATATTTTGAGCCGAGTTTTAATCCTTATCCTGCGCGCTTTAACATCCCAACAGATGAAGAGATTTCTGTAGATGTGCCAGTCATTGAGCGTGTTGATTTAACGCATTTAGCTAGTTATGCGATTGATAACGAGGACTCAAATGATGCAGATGATGCGATTAGTATTGAGGGTGATAAATTGTGGGTACATGTGGCAGATGTGGCTAATATTGTGCCATCAGGTTCAGATTTAGATGTGTATGCACAGGAGCGTGGTTCTAATTTTTATTTGCCAGAGTCAATTATTCATATGTTGCCCACTTCAGTGACAAAAGCGACTGCATTAAGTGGAGAGTCAAATGCTTTGTCATTTTGCTTTGAGTTTGACGGTGAGAATATCAACAATATTGAAGTGATGCAAAGTAGGGTGAATGTCACTAATACGACTTACAATGAAGTGGATAAGTGGTTGGTTGCTGACTCAAATGAGAACTTGGCAAAGATACAAGCCATTGGTGTTACCCATCAAGTATTCAGAGATAGTAGAGGTGCAATCAATTTACATTTGCCAAGTGTGGATGTGCGTTTTATTGACGGCAAGGCATCAGTTACACCACAGGTGAGCAGCCCAAGTAGAGATTTGGTGGCTGAAATGATGGTAATGGCAGGGCGTACAATGGCACAATTTACCAGTGACAACCTTATCCCTGTGCCTTATGCGTTGCAAGATGAGGGTGATTTTTCTGCGGAGTTTTTGGCAAAGAAAGATTCTTTGACGCTAAGCGAGTCATTTTTGGCGATTAAGAATTTCAAGCGTTCTGCAACTTCTGTCAAGCCACTACTACATTATGGTTTAGGGCTACCTGCCTATTTACGCGTCACCAGTCCGATGCGGCGTTATTATGATTTGTTAACACACCAGCAGATTATTAATTTTATTACTGATAAGCCAATGTTGAGCGTGAGTCGGGTGAAGGAAATTATTGGCTCAGTTAATGTGGCACTATCCAATGTCCATAAAGTCAGTCGCGCTAGTGACGAGCATTTTAAGTGTCTCTTTTTAAATCAAAATCCGAACTGGACAGCTACAGGTGTGGTGGTTGATATTCGTGGCGATAAGGCGTTATTTATGATTCCTGACATTGGCATGATGACGCAGATTAAGTTTAAAAACTTGCCTCAGTTAGATGAAGAAATGCAACTTCAAGTAAGTCAAGTGAACTTGGTGGATAGGTCAGTGAATTTCAAGGTAGTTTAATTGCTCGCTAATTTCAATAGCATTGCCTTTATCGGCACGCCAATCTCCTAAAACATAACGCGTATATTGCGCATTTTTGTGGATGTTTTGTCTGTGTGTGTGTCCATGAATTAAGTCTGAACCTGCGTATTTTTGCATCAGTTTATCTGTTGTATTTTGGTTAATATCCATAATTTCAAGAGACTTATATCGTTGCGCTGCAACGCTTTTTTTGCGTAATTGACCACTGAGTTTAAGGCGTGTTTTTGTTGATAAATGCAGAAAAATAAATTTTGTGATTGGATGTTGCAAAAAACTTTTTAATCGTTGGTATTGTTTGTCATCTGTACACAATTCATCACCGTGTACCAATATATAGTTTTTACTATTAGTTTCAAGTAGATAAGGTGTATTGAGTAACACACAATCTGTTTGTTTGGTAAATTCATCACCTAATAAAAAATCACGATTACCACTAGCGATAAAAACCTTGGTGGTTTTGTTAAGTGTTTTGAGTGCTGAGATAACACTTGGATAGGCATCAAGTGATAAATCATCACCTAGCCAAGTGTTAAATAAGTCGCCTAAGATAAAAATCTGGTCTGCTTCTATCGCCTTTTCATGGCAGAATTTGATAAACAAATTGGTTTTATCTGTCTCACCAGAGACAAGGTGTAAATCTGCAATGAGTAATGTACGCGTCATAAAAGAGGTTGTTTTTTGGCTGTTTTTTTCTTAGTTACTTTTTTCTTGGTTATTTTTTTAATAGTTGTCTTGTTAATAATCACAGCGTCTTCGGGCACATCGCCATGCATACCGTGATTAGCTGTTGATACACCGTTGATTTTATCAACAATATCTTGACCTTCAACTACTTTTCCAAACACGCAATAGCCCCAGCCATCTTGTCCAGGATAATTTAAGGAACTATTGTCTGAGGTATTAATAAAAAATTGTGAACTGGCTGAATGTGGCATCGTTGTTCTTGCCATTGCCACTGTGTATTTGGTGTTTTTTAAGCCATTTTTTGCTTCATTTTCAATTTCAGACTCGGTGGATTTTTCACTCATATCCTTAGTAAAGCCACCACCTTGAATCATAAAATTCTTGATAACACGGTGGAAAATTGTGCCTTCGTAGAAGCCACTTTTGACATAATCAATAAAGTTTTTGACAGTTTTTGGTGCCTTCTTAGCATCAACTTCAATACAAATTTTCCCCATGTTTGTTTCAAAAATAATCATCGTTTTTTAGAGTGTTTTAATAAGAATGCAAATTATACTTAAAAACACCCTTTCAAAAGCGATTGTCTTGACGTATAATAGTTTCTTTTTTTACGACACGCAGATATTATGTACGCAGTTATTAAAACAGGTGGTCAGCAATTCAGAGTTGAGCAAGGTACAACACTAAAAATTGAGAAATTAGAAGTTGAGCCAGGCAAAAAAGTTACCTTTAAGGATGTTTTGATGGTTGCTGAAGGCGATAAAGTTGAAATTGGCACACCTTTAGTAGCAAAAGCCAGTGTTGAAGCAAAAGTGATTTCACAAGGTAAGGGTAAAAAGGTACACATTCTTAAATTCCGTCGTCGTAAGCATTCAATGAAACAACAAGGTCACAGACAGTTGTTCACTGAGATCGAAATTACAAAAATTAATTCGTAGGAGAATATACCATGGCACATAAAAAAGCAGGCGGTAGTACTAATAACGGTAGAGATTCCGTATCAAAACGCCTTGGCGTTAAAAGATTTGGTGGTCAGGTAGTATTAGCTGGCAATATTTTAGTTCGCCAAAGAGGCACCAAATTCCACCCGGGCACTAATGTTCGCAGAGGCAAGGACGATACATTGTTTGCAACAGCAGATGGCACGGTTGTTTTTGCTAAGAAAGGTAAATTTATGCGTCAAACTGTTTCAATTGAAGCAGTATAAATTTGAACGATATGAGACCTTTGCATAAATTAGGAGCCATCATCATAAGCCCACTTTTCACCCACTTGACGATTTTTCCAGCGACACCCAGCAGTCCTCTAGGAGGGTAACCCAGCCTTAGCCCTGCTAGGACAAGATTTAAAGAAATCACCAATTGGGCAAAAATTGGATTTTGCCAATTATCCCTATTTATGCGCTCAAGTTATTTTAAAAAAGCGTCCATTGGGCGCTTTTTTATTATTTAAAATAAGAGTTTTTATTTA